>NZ_JBSMVT010000011.1:0-90710 GCF_053760925.1 Enterococcus olivae | reverse complement strand
AATAAATAAAGAGGCGAGCGATGAGCGGTTGGCAGTCTTTGAAAAAGCTCCTTTTAAGGGGCAGCGAATGGCGACCTCTTCTAGAGGTGATAAAAAGCCACCCGTTTTCACGGGTGGATAATTACTTACTAGCGCGACTACCAGGATCAAGTCGTCGTTCGATGATTCCTAAGAACCAGTCGGTGAAGATCGACATGACCGCAGTTGGCAAGGCGCCGGCTAGAATGATCGCAGCGCCATCTGTTGCGTTGGTTCCGCGGACGATGATATCACCCAGACCACCTGCACCAACGAAGGTACCGATAGCGGTAATACCGATCGCTACGACTAAGGCATTTCTGATTCCTGCCATAATGACTGAGATCGATAAAGGCAATTCGATCATATACAGTCGTTGCCAGGCAGTCATTCCCATACCTTTTCCTACGTCCAAGGCATTTCGATCAACTTGGATCATGCCAGTATAGGTGTTTTTGATGATCGGTAGCAAGGAATAAAGGAAGACAGTGATAATCACGACGTTTACACCTAGTCCAAAGGCAAACATCAGAATCGAGACCATTGCTAAAGCAGGAATCGTTTGAATGATGTTCGCAAGACGGATTACCCAGTCAGCGAGTTTTTTTCGGCGTGAGATCATAATTCCTACCGGTATTCCCACGATCGCTGCAAACATGACCCCATAAATCGAGATCAGAAAATGACGAAGGAATTGCGAAAAGACATAGCTGCCATTTTCTTGAAAATAATAGAGAAATTGTTGTAGAAGATTCATCTCATTCATGTTCATTGCGCATCCTCCTCAAAATAGTTGTGTTCTTCTAAAAAGCGTTCGGCAACGATAGAAGGTTCCACGAGATCATTATCTGATTCATAGTTTAGTGTTTGCATCGTTTCGGTATCGATTTTTCCAGCCAAACGGTCGATCGCATCTTGTAGCTCCGGTACTTCATCTAAGAGCTGCTGATTGACGATGGGTGAAGCATCGTATGGAGGGAAAAACTGTTTGTCATCCTCTAGCATGACCAGATCATAGCTGGCGATTCGTCCATCTGTCGAATAACCGAGTACGACATCCATGCGGTGGGCATCGACTGCATCATAAACCAGTCCGATTTGCATAGGTAGGATCGAACTGAATTCAAATCCATAGGCTTCGGTAAAACCGTCGTAACCGTCCCCTTCACGCGTCATCCAAGCACGGTCGGCTCCGACCACTAATTCATCAGCGATCGGTTCCAGATCACTGACGGTTTGTAAATTATATTCTTCCGCAGTGTCCTTTCTTACAAGAAAGACATACGTATTATCAAAGCCATAAGAAGGGAACCAAACCTGGTCGTAACGTTCTTTGAATTCTCTTTGTACGACTTTCATGGCTTCATCGGGATCCATGACCGGATCTAAAAGTAAAGTGGAAGCAATGTCTGTTCCTGTGTAGCGAGTAGACGAAATATCCGCATCCCCATTCAACATGGCTTGATGGTTGATATTGGTCGTTCCTAAATTATTGATGATCGTGGTTTGTTTATCGGTATAGTGCTCGACCATCCCGGCTACGATACTTCCAAGAATTTGGGATTCTGTAGTGATTCCTCCAGTGATAGCGATCGTGTCTTCATCGGTATTGGAAGCAAGACCAGGGAAAGAACACGCAGACAAGAGTAGCACACCAGTCAGAGCAACGAATAGTTTTTTTAGTTTATCCATTATTCATTCTCCTCCCTTAAAGCAGATGGTGTCAGTTTTTCCTCGAGTTTTCCCAGAAGGAAATCTGAGATAACTGCTAAAAGGATAACGGGGATAGTTCCGGCAAAAATCAAAGGCTGCTGGTAATTGTCTAAACCACTAAAAATCAAGACACCAAGACCACCGGCTCCAATGTAAGAAGCGAGTGTTGCCCAAGCAATCACGTAGACGGCTGCTAAACGAATCCCAGCCATAATAGTCGGTAAGGCGATGGGAATCTCGACGCTGTAAATAGACTGCATGTTCGTCATACCCATACCCTTGGCAACATCCAAGTAGCTAGGATCAACATTTTTCATCCCAATATAAGTGTTTCGTAAAATCGGTAGTAAAGAATAGATGAACAGTGCGACAATCGCTGGCGCGACTCCAACACCAAGAAAAGGAATCATCAAGGTCAGGAAGGCCAGTGAAGGAATGGTTTGCAACGCACTTGCAATACCGATCACGACATTTGCGACTTTCGGGGCACGTGTCAGTGAAATCCCGATAGGCACAGCAACAAGGGTTCCTAAGAACAATGCAGCAAATGAAATAAAGATATGCTCCATCGTATTTGAAAAAATTTGTGCGCCATAATCTGAAAAGAAGGCTTGCATAAGACTAGACCTCCTCTACTTGTTCTGGATCGAATGACTCGACTGCTTCTGAGATCGATTGCTCTTCGCCCCAAAGGACATCGTAGACAATGTCTACCAGAGAGGCACGGGTCAAAATACCTACTATGCGTTTTTTCTCATCCACGACAGGGACATATTTCATTCCGCGTTTCAAGATGCGTTGCAGAGTATTGCGCAAGAGTGCGGTTTCTTGAACGAAAAAGACATCTGTCTTTAAGATATCCCACACACTACTGTTTTTTCCGCGCTGCTGGTTGATCGATTCAATATCGATGTAACCTTTGAGAATATGTTGATTGTCTGTGACTAGTAGGGTATCTACGCGTTTTTCCCGCATCAGTTTGATGGCTTCCTGTAAGGATTTTTCGGAAGTGATCGTGACTGCGGTGTTCAGCATGACTTCGCTGACTAGCGTGGTATCTGGTTTGGCTTGCATCAAACGATCCTCACCAATCAGTTCTTCTACGAATTCATTCGCTGGACTTTTTAAAATATTGGCAGGGGTATCAAATTGTATGACCTTTCCTTCACTCATGATCGCAATGCGACTCGACAACTTCAACGCCTCGTCCATATCATGGGTAACGAAAACGATCGTTTTTCCCAGTCTTTCCTGCAAATCTTTGACTAGATCCTGCAAAGAGTCGCGAGTGATGGGGTCCAGAGCACCAAATGGTTCATCCATCAATATGACATCCTGATCAGCGGCTAAGGCTCGTACGACACCGATCCGCTGTTGCTGACCACCTGAAAGTTCATGCGGGTAACGATCTAGCATTTCTCTAGGCAGTTCGACCATATCGATCATCCGCTCGGCGATTTTATTCCGTTCTTCCTGATCCACCTTCAATAGCTTCGGTACCAAAGTAATGTTTTCGCGAATGGTCATGTGGGGCATTAAGCCGATGTTTTGAATGACATAACCGATTTTTCGGCGCAATTCGACGGGATTCAGTTTCTGAATGTCTTGTCCATCGATCAAAATTTTTCCTTTGGTAGGTTCAGTCATGCGATTGATCATCCGCATGGAGGTTGTTTTCCCGCTCCCACTGGTTCCGATAAAACAAACAAATTCTCCCTTATCAAAGGAAAGGTTGATATCTTCGACAGCAACTTTATTGCCTTTATAAATCTTTGATACGTGTTGAAATTCAATCATTGCATTCACCTCAAATTAGTTTAATTTTTGTTGCACCTCTATTAATAGTATGCCGAAATAACGAAAATAATACAAATGATACACTAATTGAAAGCGCTCCGAAGGCGTTGGGAAGGTTATGAAAACTCCAAATGTTTCACAGAAAAAAACAAGCTATTAACCCTATAGTAAGAAGGGATTCTGACGGTTTTAGAAAAGAGAAAAAAGAGAAAAAGCCATTTTTTTGAAACAAATTGAAAAAAAGTGCTAAAATGAGGAAGCAGATTGAGAAAGAAAGAGTGGAGAATATGCTAACAACAGAAGATTTTGATTTTGAATTACCCGAAGAACTGATCGCCCAAACTCCTTTGAAGGATCGGACTAGTTCTCGTTTACTTGTCTTGAATTCAAAAACAGGAGAGATGGAAGACAAACATTTTTATGAGATCATTGATGAATTGAATCCAGGTGATGCACTGGTGATGAATGATACACGTGTGCTACCAGCTCGTTTGCATGGCGAAAAAGCAGAAACAGGTGCACATTTGGAGATTTTGCTACTGAACAATACCGAAGGAGATCGCTGGGAGACATTGATCAAGCCAGCCAAACGTGCCAAGGTTGGTACGGAGATCTTTTTTGGTGATGGGCGCTTGAAGGCGACGGTCAAAGAAGAGTTGAATCATGGGGGAAGAATCATTGAGTTTGACTATGATGGTATTTTTCTGGAGATCATCGAGTCTTTAGGTGAAATGCCTTTACCGCCTTATATCAAAGAACGATTGGAAGACCCGGACCGTTATCAGACAGTCTATGCGAAAGAGAACGGTTCAGCTGCTGCACCGACTGCGGGTTTGCATTTTACTAAGGAATTATTGGAAAAAATCCAAGAAAAAGGCGTCGAGCTTGTCTACCTAACACTACACGTTGGTTTAGGAACCTTTCGACCAGTCAGCGTTGACAATATTGCCGAGCACGAGATGCACAGTGAATTTTATCATTTGAGTGAAGAAGCTGCTGAGCGCTTGAATCAAGTCAAAGCAGCTGGTGGTCGGATCGTGGCTGTCGGAACGACCTCTATCCGTACACTAGAGACCATTGGCACTAAATTTGACGGACAGATCAAAGCAGACAGTGGCTGGACCAGCATCTTTATCACGCCAGGTTATGAATTTAAGCTTGTGGATGCTTTTTCAACCAATTTCCACTTGCCTAAATCAACCTTGGTTATGCTAGTCAGTGCCTTTGCTGGACGCGAGCAAACACTAGCAGCCTACCAGCATGCAGTGGACGAACGGTATCGCTTCTTTAGTTTTGGCGATGCGATGTTCGTGAAATAATTTAAAAATGATCCGCCACGCTCTTCAACAAGTTCGTTTAGAGCGTGGCGGATCATTTTTTTGGCTCACATCACATCAGTGAGTACCTCTTATGTGAATTTCCTTGCTCTTGATCATCCAAGCGATGTTTCCAACGAAAGTCAACTCATGAACAAAAACGTCCTCCTCAAGAATACATTCATCGATCAATAGATCATCGAATCCTAACTCTGAATCAAACGCCTTATCAAAGGACAGGTACGAAACACCTTGATAAGTTAGTTCATATTGATTCTCAATACTACTTAATAATATAGTCACGGTCAAACAATGACGAAAGTCACTCTTTGCACGATCTTCAATAGTCACCTTCTTCACTTGACAATCATGAGAAAACCCTGATTTTATCAGTCTGTAGGTTTCCTCATCAAAGTGATCTTTAATGGATTGTAGATAATTTTCATACCTCGTACAATCTTGTTGATATTCTGTTAATGAAATAGAATCATCAAAATATCTATTTAAAAATTTCATTATTTCTCCTTCTTAGCTTTCTTTTCTCTTCTTTTTTGGATAGAGGGAATATAAATTTGTATCATCATCTCTGACAGAATAGCACAAATTTATTGGAGAAAACTGTTTATTGCCTAAACGTAACAAATTCGTGGCTATACAAAAAACCGATCGTCGCTATTGCTCTGACGATCGGCTTTTCTTTTGGAAGGAATTGTTGAACTGTCATTGTATTACTAGCAAAGCGTATCGTACTTTACTTGAAACAAAAAACTTTGTCTTGATTTACAAACTTGACGCTCATTCTGTTTTAGCTTTTGTTACAATGGGGGTCATGCACTTCTTCAACAGAAGGTATAACTTATAACACAAATTACTTTGCTTACGAAATACTTAGTGAAACTTGTAGCTTTGACAACTTTTGTTTGTTTTACATTCGATTTATCTTCAAACAGTCCAACAAGTTGCCTCCTTCCTTACATCCAAATCATACCACAAAATGACAGCGTTTTCAAACGTGGTGCTTAGAAAAATAAGAAGAGATTTTGAAATTATATGTAAGAAAAGCTGAAAAAAACACAGTAAATATCTCTTTTTTTATGACGAAGTTTAAGAAAGACAATAGTTTCGGCGAACCTAAGTTGTAAGTTTGATTTCAAAAAATGAGACGTGTTATAGTTAATACAGACAGAAGAAGGAGGCTTTTTATGGAAGCATACAAAAAATCAAAAACGGAGGTTCTGCAAAAACTGCAAGTTGACTCACAAGGTCTATCCAAAGTGGAAGCGGAAAAAAGGTTAGAAGAAAACGGTCGAAATCGTTTTGAAGAAGCACCAAAAGAATCAGTAATGAAGAAAATCTTACATAGCTTGTCTGACTTTACAACGATCGTGCTATTAGTCGCCGCAGCCATTTCTTTTTATACCGCTATCGCAACGGATCATGGAGATTTATTTGAAGGAATATTGATTATCGCCATCGTTATTATCAATTCTGTTTTAGCTATCGTTCAAGAAGGAAATGCGGAGAAAGCATTAGCCGCTTTGCAGGATATGAATAAGCAAACGGCTGCTGTGCTCCGAGACGATCAATTATTGGAGATAGATGCAGAGGAAGTGGTTGTAGGAGATATTCTTGTGATTGAGAACGGTTCAATGATCGTTGCTGATGCGAGAATCATTCAAGGTTCACAGTTGAGGGTGGAAGAATCTGCACTAACAGGAGAAAGTGAACCTGTTGAAAAAGAGGCAGAATTTGTTGCGACAAGTGACGAGAGTTTGGGTGATCAGGTCAACATGCTGTTCAAAGGATGTACAGTGGTCAATGGTCGTGGACAAGCAGTTGTTGTAGCAACTGGGATGCAGACTGAGATGGGAAAAATTGCTGGTTTGCTGAATCAAAGTCAAGACAGTGAGACACCACTGCAAAATCGTTTGAATCGATTAGGAAAACGAATCAGTTTGATCGCTTTGATTGCAGCAGGAATCGTATTTGCGCTGGGATACATGCAAGGTGAACCGCTGCTGGATATGTTTATGACGGCTGTCTCATTAGCTGTTGCTGCAGTTCCAGAAACATTGATGGTCATCGTTACGTTATCACTGGCTTTTGGTGTTCAGAAAATGGCGAAAAAACATGCGATCATTCGACGTTTGCCAGCAGTTGAAACATTAGGTTCTGCCAGCGTGATCTGTTCTGATAAAACAGGCACACTGACTCAAAACAAAATGACGGTTCGCCGTGTATGGACGCACGGAGATGAAGTCGTTGACACGGAAGATTCAATGAATGAAGAAGCCATGGAAGTTCTTAAAGCCGCCGCGCTATGTTCAGATGTCGTGATCGACAAAGAGAATGACGAAGTTGCTTATATCGGAAATCCAACAGAGGTGGCGATCGTACGAGCTGTACAGGAAAATTATCATTCACAGACAGAGCTAGGGGAAGAATTTCCCCGGATTGCAGAGCTACCTTTTGATTCAACTAGAAAGATGATGACAACTGTCCATAAGCGTGGGAAAAAATATATTTCCGTCACTAAAGGGGCTTTTGATGTTCTCATGCCTCGTTTCCGTTTTGGGGATGTTGAGCAGGCGACCGTTGTCAATGATCGATTTGGTAAAAAGGCACTACGAGTGATTGCTGTGGGTTATCGAATCTACGATGAAAAACCGACCGAGATCACTTCAGAATTTTTAGAGCGAGATCTACGTTTGGTTGGGTTGATTGGCATGATCGATCCGCCACGTCCAGAAAGTAAAGCAGCGATTGCTCGTGCGAAAAATGCAGGAATCAAAACCGTAATGATCACTGGTGACCATGTGGTGACTGCGAGTGCGATCGCTAAGGAACTAGGAATTTTGGAAAAAGGTGACAAAGCTTTGACGGGAGCTCAGTTAAGAGAACTGACCGACACAGAGCTAGACAAAACAGTCAAAGAATATTCTGTCTATGCTCGAGTAACACCTGAAGACAAGATTCGGATCGTCCAATCTTGGCAACGAACCGGTGCGACTGTAGCAATGACCGGTGATGGTGTCAACGATGCACCCGCTTTGAAAGCCAGTGATGTTGGTTGTGCCATGGGAATCACAGGAACAGACGTTGCCAAAGGTGCAGCTGATATCGTTTTGACAGACGATAACTTTGCGACGATCGTTGACGCAGTAGAACAAGGTCGGACGGTTTATCAAAATATTCGTAAAACCGTCAACTTCTTATTGAGCTGTAACATTTCTGAGATTTTCATCGTGTTGCTCGCAATGCTGTTTGGTTGGGGAGCCCCCTTCACAGCAGTTCAGCTTTTGTTTGTCAATGTAGTTGCAGACGGTTTGCCAGGTTTTGCTTTGGGTAGAGAGCCAGCAGAAGCTGGGATCATGGAGGATACTCCGGTACCGTCAGAGGAAAGTATTTTTGCTCGTGGCTTGTGGAAGAAAATCGGAATCAATGCCGCAGTCTTTACGATCGTTACCTTGTTTGGTTACTACTTGGGGACCTTCGTTGATGGTGTAAGTCCTTGGATCAATGCCAGCCAGCCAGTTGGACAAACAGTCGCCTTCTTGATTTTGGCGTACTCTTCGATTTTACATGTCTTCAATGTACGCAGTTCAAAATCAATTTTCCAAGTCAATTTGGCTTCTAACAAGTCATTATTTGAAATGGCGGTCTTAGCTATGGTCATTACGACAGTCATTGCTTTATTGCCATTTACTCAAGGCTTGTTCAATCTGGTATCGATCAGCTTGAATCACTGGATGTTGGCGATCGCCTTGTCGATTGTCCCAGTCTTTGTCAATGAAATGATCAAATTCCATCAGTTGCCAGAAGAAGAATAAAAAATAAGCTGCCGCAAAAGCTAGATCATATCTAGTTCTTGTGACAGCTTTTTTGCTATTAAATAAAGTAGTTAGTGATCCATATATTTAAAATTTGAACGAGTTGTTCTAGTGTTTCTTTTTTACAGAAGTCTTTCATCGTTTCTATACCTTGATCAGTGAGCATTTTTTATCTATCTCGTAGCTTTGTTCTTTCTTGCTAATTTGTGAAAAGCGATTATACTACAAAGAGTATAAGACGATAAACAGTGTGTCTATTAAAAAGGAGAGCGTGAGTATGCAAGAAGTCATAGCCAAGATGTCCGGTGCATCGAAGTCTTTTGATAAGCTGAAAGTATTAGATCAAATAACGATAGAGTTGAAGTCCGGAACGATTTTGGGACTAATTGGACCAAGTGGCGCTGGCAAATCGACAGCCATCAAATGTTTGATATGAGATTCTACGCTTTTATTGCTTGCTATTGACTTATTCTGTCAGTATAGATGAATCAATGACTTTCACTTCTTGGATCACTAGCTGGTGATTGATTAATCCTGGTGTCGTACGAATGACTAGAAGTTCATCATTTTGATTATCAATCACTGTATATTGACTGACTGTAATCTCATCAGACATGAAGAAGGGTTCATGTTCTTGAAACAGGTCTTTTTCGATTTCTGGAGAATCTTCGATCAAATTTTCAAAACTTTAATCAATTAAAACTGTCTCAAAGAGCTCAACGCTCGTTTTTACTTTGTGTTCAATCGTTAGAAAATACCCTGTTACTGCAATTAATGCTAGGATCGAAATGACTAGGCTGACTTGACACTTTCGTAGTAAGATACGTTCATTCGATGAATTTTTCATATAGTGATCCTTTCATATCTGTCGTTCTAAACTTCATTGCTACAGTATGGATGATGGCTGGCTGATAAAGATTGTTACTGATTATTTTGGTAAATGATTATAAAAAGCGGCTTTGGTGGCATAGATGTACGGATTCAACCAAAGATACCCAATACCAAAGGTCAATAGTGCTAAAATATGCCAACCGATAAAACTCAAATCTAAGAGGAAAAGCTGTGATTTATAGCCGTCCATCAACCGACGACTAGCAGTTACCGCATTTAGGTAGCTAGGCTTCTCGCCAGTTTTTTCATAGGTATCATAATAGATGTTATAGGTTTGAGAATAAGAATAAGATTTAACAATACCAGGAATAATAAAGAGTAATGTCCATAAAAAAGTAAAGATGCTAGTCAGTATATAGATGACTAGGATCGCCAAACCATAGGGTGAACGAAAACCGCGAGTAGCATCCTTGAAGGGTTCGATCATCACGGCTTCTCCGCGAAGAATCTCTAAAAAAGTCCAGCCGATCCCTACAGTGAAGAAAGACGTAATCAGTCCGCTGATGGCGTTGTCCGAATAATCACCAATGTTGAAGTTCGTTGTTGTTGTGGTACTGTCAAAAAATGTAGGTGCATAGGCATCCAAGAACAAAATTCCTGGCATAGCCACTAGGAAAAAGAAGAGGATCCCGATTACGATAGCCAGAAGTGTGGGGATCAAGCACATTAGGATACTCTCTTTCCATCTGCCCTGTAGCATTTCTTTTGCTTCCATTTTTAATTCAGCATTTGTTCTCATCAATTGTTTCCCTCCTTAGAGTAGTTTGTCACAAGTGTACCAGAAAGTACATAATAATGGAAAGAAAGAGTCGTTCTAGAGTTGCAAATTCATTCGCTAGGATTTATGATGAAGAGAGGTACAGAATTAACTAAAGAAAGTAGGGAAATGAATGTCGGAACCTGCCATTCGTTATCGTTTAATAAAAAAAGAAAAACATACTGGTGCTCGTCTAGGAGAATTGATCACGCCCCATGGCACTTTTCCAACGCCGATGTTTATGCCGGTGGGGACACTAGCAACGGTCAAAACGATCGCACCGGAAGAATTGAAGGAGATGGGTGCGGGAGTGATCTTGAGTAACACCTATCATCTATGGTTGCGTCCGGGAGAAGACATCGTGGCGGAAGCTGGTGGTCTGCATAAGTTCATGAATTGGGATCAGCCAATCTTGACTGACTCCGGTGGTTTCCAGGTCTTCTCGTTGGCAGATATGCGCAATATCGTTGAAGAAGGGGTGCATTTCAAAAATCATTTGAACGGATCACCTTTGTTCTTGTCGCCAGAAAAAGCCATCGACATCCAAAACAAATTAGGCTCAGATATTATGATGAGCTTTGATGAATGTCCACCATTTGATGAGAGCTATGATTATGTAAAGAGTTCAGTAGAAAGAACCTCTCGTTGGGCGGAACGTGGTCTGAAAGCCCATGCGAATCCTGACCGTCAGGGACTGTTCGGTATTATTCAGGGAGCTGGCTTTGAAGATTTGCGTCGTCAAAGTGCCCATGATCTAGTGGGAATGGATTTCCCTGGCTACTCGATTGGTGGTTTATCGGTAGGAGAGCCAAAATCAGAAATGAATCGTGTGCTTGAGTTTACCACACCGTTGATTCCAGAACATAAACCACGCTATTTAATGGGCGTAGGAACAGCGGATTCATTAATTGATGGGGTGATTCGCGGAATCGACATGTTTGACTGCGTGCTACCAACACGAATTGCTCGTAACGGGACATGTATGACCTCCAAGGGTCGTTTAGTCGTCAAAAATGCTAAGTTTGCCCGTGATTTCCGTCCGATCGATGAAAACTGTGATTGCTACACATGTAAAAACTATAGTCGAGCGTATATTCGTCACTTGATCAAATGCGATGAAACATTTGGTATTCGTCTAACGTCTTACCACAACCTCTATTTCTTATTGAATTTGATGAAACAGGTCCGCCAGGCGATCATGGACGATAATTTACTGGAATTCCGTCAAAGTTTCTTTGAAGAATATGGATTTAATAAAGAGAATGCGAAAAATTTCTAAGATTCTTGAAAAGTACTAGAGTATCAAAGCTAATTCTGATAAAGTAAAAGATGTAGTGATAGAATATAGAGGTGAAAAAACGAATGCAAATGCTTATTATGATTGTTCCGATCGTAGCTATGATCTTTTTCATGCAACGTTCACAAAAGAAACAACAACAGCAAAGACAGAACTTGCTAAATAGTATGACTCAAGGCAGCCGAGTAGTAACGATCGGAGGTCTACATGGTGTGATTTCAGAAATCAACGAGAGCAAGAATACTGTAACGCTTGATTGCGAAGGAATCTATTTGGAATTTGACCGTGTAGCGATCCGTACGGTGACTCCAGGTGCTGTTTCGGAAGAGGAAGTAGAAGTAAACGAAATTTCAGAAACTAGTGAAAACGAATAGTAGAAAACACTGAGACTTTTTGTTTCAGTGTTTTTTTGTTCTTACGTATAAAAGAAGAAAATGTAGGGCAAGAGAGAATGAAAAATCTACATTATTTGTGAAGTAATATTTATTATGAACACAGCTATATAATGGTATGGGGGACACAGATGTATTAAATTTCACTAATTTCTCGATTTATTTATTGTAAACGTTTTCTCTATGTGCGATAATGACAGTGTCATCCAATTGGGTGTTTGAAGGATATCATTCGAACAATCGATAATGCACGTACTATTTTATATGTGTGAAATCACAATTAGAGTTGTGAACGAGTTCTGTATGTTCATTTCATTGAAAGCAATTTGCTTAAATGTGGACAAAGCAGACAGGGATAGACGATATTAAGCTTTTTAAAATAATTGTGAAAAAAATCACTAAAAACTGTTTACAAATATCGAATCATCGTGTATTATTCTATATTTGAAGTAGTTAACAAATAATTTAGATAAATTATAGGAGGATCAACATGGCTAAAACGGTAGAAAAAGAAGTTGGAACGGTTGATGTATCAGTAATGATTGACGATTTGGCAGTCAAAGCCAACGTCGCACTGAAGGAAATGGAGGAATTTGATCAGGAGAAAGTTGACCACATTGTGCATGAAATGGCAATGGCTGCTTTAGATCAACACATGCCTCTAGCAAAAATGGCAGTTGAAGAGACAGGTCGTGGCGTATACGAAGACAAAGCAATCAAGAACATGTATGCATCAGAGTATATCTGGAATAATATCAAGAACAACAAAACAGTCGGTGTCATCAATGAAGACAAGCAAAAAGGTTTGATCGAGATTGCTGAACCTATAGGTGTCGTTTGTGGAGTAACACCAACAACGAATCCAACATCAACAACAATTTTTAAAGCGATCATCGCATTAAAAACCCGTAATCCAATCGTATTCGCTTTCCATCCAAGCGCTCAAAAATGTTCAGCGGAAGCTGCTCGAGTGGTACGTGATGCAGCAATCGCAGCCGGTGCACCAGAAAATTGTGTCCAATGGATCGAGCATCCATCGATTGAAGCAACACAAGGCTTGATGAATCACCCAGGAATCGCGATCGTTCTTGCAACAGGTGGTGCAGGCATGGTGAAATCAGCTTACTCTACCGGTAAACCAGCATTAGGTGTAGGTCCTGGTAACGTTCCAGCTTATATTGAAAAAACAGCAAAAATCAAACGCGCAGTCAATGACTTGTTCGTATCAAAAACCTTTGATAACGGCATGATCTGTGCTTCAGAACAAGCAGTTATCGTGGATCGCGAAGTGTACGCAGCGGTAAAAGCAGAATTCCAAGCACACCAAGCCTACTTCGTGAAACCAAGCGAATTGAAAAAATTAGAAGATGCAGTGATGAATGAAGGCAAATATGCTGTCAATCCAGCAATCGTTGGACATTCTGCAAAAGCAATCGCTGAACTTGCAGGAATCAAAGTACCAGAAGGAACCAAACTTTTGATTGCTGAATTAGAAGGCGTAGGCGAAGATTATCCATTGTCTCGTGAGAAATTGTCTCCGGTATTGGCAATGATCAAAGCAAAAAATACCAAAGATGGCTTAGATCTATGTGAAGGTATGTTGAACTTAGGTGGTTTAGGACATACAGCCGTAATCCATTCAGAAGATGAAGAATTACAAGTGAAATTTGGCTTACGCATGAAAGCTTGCCGTATCTTGATCAATACACCATCAGCTGAGGGTGGTATTGGTGACATCTACAACGAAATGATTCCATCATTGACTCTAGGTTGTGGATCATATGGTAAAAACTCAGTCTCTCGTAACGTATCTGCTGTAAACTTGATCAACGTCAAAACTTTAGCGAAACGGAGAAAAAATATGCAATGGTTCAAATTACCACCAAAAATCTATTTTGAGAAAAACTCTCTATTGTATCTGACACAAATGGAAAACGTCGAACGCGTAATGATCGTTTGTGACCCAGGCATGGTTCAATTCGGTTATGCAGATACAGTTCGTGAAGTACTAGCACGTCGTGAAAATTCAGTTCAAATCGAAATTTTCTCTGATGTAGAACCAAACCCTTCAACAAACACAGTTTACAAGGGAGCAGAAATGATGGTTGATTTCAAACCAGATACAGTGATCGCTCTTGGTGGGGGATCTGCGATGGATGCAGCGAAGGGAATGTGGATGTTCTACGAGCACCCAGATACAAAATTCTTCGGTGCGAAACAAAAATTCTTAGATATCCGCAAACGTACGTATCAAATCGAAAAACCAGAAAAAACTCAGTTTGTATGTATCCCAACAACTTCTGGTACAGGTTCAGAAGTAACACCATTTGCCGTAATCACAGACAGTGAAACACATGTGAAATATCCGTTAGCTGACTACGCATTGACACCAGATGTAGCTATCGTTGATCCTCAATTCGTATTATCTGTACCAGCTTCAGTTACAGCAGATACAGGAATGGACGTCTTGACACATGCGATCGAGTCTTATGTATCAGTAATGGCTTCTGATTATACTCGTGGATTGAGCCTACAAGCAATCAAATTAGTATTTGAAAACTTGGAGCAATCAGTCAAAACACCTGATCTAGATACGCGTGAAAGAATGCATAACGCTTCAACAATGGCTGGTATGGCTTTTGCCAACGCATTCTTGGGAATTTGTCACTCAGTTGCGCATAAAATTGGTGGAGAATATGGGATTCCTCACGGACGTACAAATGCGATCTTGTTACCGCATATCATCCGTTACAATGCGAAGGATCCACAAAAACATGCGATGTTCCCTAAATATGACTACTTCCGTGCCGACACAGACTATGCAGATATTGCGAAATTCTTAGGTCTGAAAGGTGAAACAACAGAGGAATTAGTTGCTGCATTAGCGACTGCGGTTTATGATCTAGGTAAAAAAGTTGGCATCGACATGAGCTTGAAAGCCCAAGGTGTCACTCAAGAAGTTCTAGATTCAACGGTTGATCGTATGGCAGAATTAGCATACGAGGATCAATGTACAACAGCGAATCCAAAAGAACCATTGATCTCTGAATTGAAACAAATCATCCTTGATGCATATAAAGGATAATTGATAGAAACGTAACTGCCTTTGAGGAAACTCGAAGGCAGTTTTTTGGGTTCTTGACGATTGCCAAAGATTGGTTAGACTAAAGGTAACGATAAAACAAGGAGAGTGCCCGATGACAATAGAAGAACAAATTCAAAAATTGGCAACAACGCAGGCAAATTTGGAGATTTTACAACAAAAATTAAGTAAAAACAACAAACTGATGAAAGAGGAAATCGCCCAAACCTTTATCTTTGAATTACGTGATTATATAGATAGTTTGTCGATCGTAACTGATTTTACTGAAAAGAAAGCTGACAGAGAGATGGAAGTTAAAGAAATCGGAGATGTTTTAGGTGAACAAAATCAATTGTTGCAGCTTCTGATCAGTGAACTTCAGAAGCTGATTGAAGAAGAGGGAAGTTTCTTTGACCAGAAAGAAGGAGCTCTCCGCAGAGTCTTTAGCAATTTACAAGGGATTCTAGAAGTAAATGGTTTGATGCTGCAGGACAATCTCTCTTTCCGGCGTATTTTCAAAGAACAGTCAACAGATCTGACTTTGGAAAAAGAAGGGGCATCCGAAAAAAAGAGCTTCTTGGATCGTTTATTCGGTAGATAATAGACACAAAATAATTATCCAGAATATACTGAAAATTTTGTATTATTAGAATATCATGTGAAAAATCCGTTTGAATACCGCATGAATGTAAGGAAATATGACATACAAGGCAGTTTTTTTCATTTAAGTCTCATTTACTCGTTGAATTTCTCCAAGCCCTCTGATAAAATATTATATTATTGAGGAGGGATGTTATGAAAAAAATTAAGAAGAAATTTGGTTTGTTGTTATTAGCTGCAGCGTTTGTTTTGGGGGCTTGCTCTAATTCTGGAGACAGTAACGGAGAAGGCGGCGGTGAATCAGCTGGTAAGGCAGACCCGACGGTGTTAGTAGTTGCAAATGGCGCAGATCCAGTAACATTGGATATCCAGGGGACAAATGACCAAGCAACAACACGTGTGGCTCGACAAATTTATGATACATTGATCACACAGACCAATGATTTAGAACTAGTACCAGGTTTAGCTACTGAATGGGAAGAAGTAGAAGAAAATCTTTTCGAATTCAAATTGAGAGAAGATGTTGTTTTCCATAATGGCGAACCATTTACCGCAAGTGATGTTGCCTATACATTACATCGTGCTGTAGAATCACCAACTATCGGGCATATCGTTGGTTCGATTGACCCAGATACGATTGAAGTAGTGGATGACCATACGATTCGTGTGGGAACAAGCGGCACATTTGGACCATTCTTGACACACTTAGCTCACCCTGCTGTAGGGATCTTAAATGAAAAATCAGTAGAAGAAGCTGGTGAAGATTATGGAATCACTGAAGTTGTCGGTACAGGTCCATTCCAATTTGTTGAATGGGTAGCAGATACACATGTTATTGCAGAACGTTTCGATGATTACTGGGGTGAACCAGCAGGAGTGGAACGTGTAGAATTTAGAACGATCAATGACCCAAGTGTTCGTTTGATCGAATTGGAAAGCGGAACAGTCGATATCGCTTATGATATTGCACCATCTGATATTCCAGCAGTAGAAGAAAATGCTGATTTGACATTGCTAAATACACCTAACTTAGGTTCGGAATATTTAGGATTGAATGTTAAAAACGATACGCCGCTTCAAGATGTAAAAGTTCGTCAAGCGATTTCTCATGCAATTGACGTAGAAGCGATCATCAATACGGTTTATATGAATGTGGGTGACCACATGGCAGGACCGATCAATGAATTGGTTTTTGGTTACAACGAAGATTTGACACCAACAGAATATGATGTAGAAGCAGCAAAAGAATTATTGGCAGAAGCTGGCTATGAAGATGGCTTCACTCTTTCTCTGTATGTAGGGGATAACAACCAAGAACGTATCCGCGTTTCCCAAGTTGTTTCTGAAGCATTGTCTGAGATTGGGATCACTGTTGAAGTTAGCCAAATGGAATGGGGCGCATTCCTTGATGCAGCAGCATTAGGTGAGCCAGATATGTTCTTGCTAGGCTGGACAACAATCACAACAGATGCCGATTACGGTCTGTATCCATTGTTCCACACAGAAAGCTTCGGTGAAGCAGGGAACAGAACATTCTACTCAAACGAGCGTGTGGATGAATTGTTAGACCTAGGTCGCTATACTTCTGATCAAGATGAACGTCTTGGCTACTATCAAGAAGCTCAAGAAATCATCGTTGAAGAAGCACCATGGGTATTCTTGCAAACTCGTGAAAACGTAACAGGTATCAGAAACTGGGTAGAAGGCTTTGAGCACCATCCAACAGGAAGCTACTTCCTAGATACGGTGACTCTTGATTAAGTGTAATTAGAATGTCTCTAGAGGGCCGCTTAAAAACGGCCCTTTATTTTTTAGGAGGTGGTATCGTGTTTCAGTACATTCTGAAAAGAATACTATGGCTCATTCCAATCTTATTGGGTGTTTCATTTATAGTATTTACAATTATGTATCTTTCTCCAGGAGATCCTGTAACGATGATTCTGGGAGAAGGAGCAACTGAAGAAGCGTATGAGGCGCTTCGTGTTCAAATGGGATTGGATAAAAGTTTCATTGAGCAGTTCTTTGATTATATTCGTAAAGTAGTGTTTGAATTTGATTTGGGAAGATCTTACGTTTCGCGACGTGTAGTTATGGACGAGATTTTGGTAAGATTGCCAAATACACTTAAACTAGCCAGCTGGAGCATCTTTTTTGCCTCTTTGATCGGAATACCGATGGGCGTTATCTCAGCGACTAGACCTTATTCAAAAACAGACAATGCCGTGATGTTCGTTTCATTGATCGGTGTTTCAATGCCGACATTCTGGCAGGCGTTGCTGTTGATTATTTTGTTTACATCTACTTTAGGCTGGTTGCCAGCAACTGGCTTTACGACTTGGCAGCAAATGATTATGCCGGTCTTTGCATTGGCGACTTCTTCTATGGGAACGATCGCCAGGATCACGCGTTCAAGTATGATGGATGTTCTCGATCAGGATTACATTCGAACGGCTAATGCCAAAGGGGTTTCTGGAGGAAAAGTAATTTTCCATCACGCATTGAGAAATGCCTTGATTCCCGTTGTCACAGTGATTGGTTTGCAGTTTGGAGCACTCTTAGGTGGTGCTGTACTGACAGAAACGATCTTCAGTATTAATGGTCTAGGAACAATGATGGTAAATGCGATCCGAACAAGAGATTCGATGGTTGTACAAGGCGGCGTTCTCTTTATTGCCTTTGTCTTTACTTTAGTGAATCTATGTGTCGACATTCTTTATGCATACATTGATCCGCGAATTAGATCTCAATACGATTAGAGGAGAGATACTATGTTATTTTTCAGTAAAAAGAAACTAAATAAAGCAACACAAGAAATGCTAGAAATCCCTCAAGGGTCATGGTCAGAGATCTGGTACGCATTGAAACGCAATCGACGAGCAATGTTTGGTCTGTTCTTTATCGTTTTATTGGTCTTAGTAGCGATCTTTGCTGATTTTATCGCACCTTATGGTATGCGGGAACAAAATCTGTCTAACGCGCTGCAATCGCCGAATGGCACCCACTGGTTGGGAACCGACGACCTCGGACGTGACGTTTTGAGTCGATTGATTTACGGAACACGCGTTTCATTGACCGTCGGAGTTAGTGCCGTGATTGTTGCTTTGGTCGTTGGAGGGATTTTAGGTATTCTTTCAGGTTATTATAAAGGTTGGATAGATACGTTGATCATGCGTTTTTGTGACATTCTATTGTCGATTCCATCGATTTTACTGGCGATCGCTATCGTTGCTTCGTTAGGAGCAAGTTTGCAAAATATGATTGTAGCTATCGGTTTAGCCAATATTCCGATTTTTGCACGGATCGTCCGAGCAGGGGTTATCTCAGTCAAAGAAAAGCAATTTATTGAAGCTGGAGACGCACTGGGAGCGAATGATGCGCGCATTATTTTCAAGCATATCATTCCTAATATCATGTCACCCGTAATCGTTCAATCCTCTATGGGGATCGCAACAGCGATTTTATCAGCTGTAGGTTTGGGTTTCATCGGCTTAGGCTTGGAAGCATCTGTAGCTGAATGGGGAACGATGCTCAACTTTGGACGTGGTTACATCCGTACCCACCCATATCTGACGTTATACCCTGGATTGGTTATTATGTTCACGATTTTGTCTTTCAACTTACTGGGAGATGGACTTCGAGACGCAATTGATCCTAAGATGAGAGAAAGGTAGGCCGATTATGAATACATTGATGAGTATTAAAAATCTTCAAAAATACTTTCCTGTAAAAAAGAAAAACTTTTTTCAAGTCGGCAAAGATTATGTAAAAGCGAATAAAGATATCACGATCGATATTTTTGAAGGTGAAACATTAGGGATCGTAGGAGAAAGTGGTTGCGGTAAGTCGACTTTTGGTCGTACGATCATCCAGTTACAGCGTCAAACAGGTGGTTCGACCTTGTATTATGGAGATACGATCGAAAACTTTATGCCTTCTTATGTTCAAAAGGTCTATCGTGACCTGCCAAAAACATCAAGTGACTACGATCAGGATCTTAATGACATTGAAGAAATGGAAAGTCGATTAAGTCAATTGAGTGGTAAAGAAAAGGATGCGCTTTTCGAAAAACTACGATTGAAGAAAATCGATTTTGATAATAGTTATGGAAATACCTTCCGTTTAGTAGGTGGACTGATCACTCACAGTGATTTAAAAACAGTCAGCAGCACCTTACTTTCTCGCTATGATGCCGCATCAAAAGTAGCAAAGCGTAAACGTGAATTGGAATTTGAACAACAAAAACAAGAAATGAATGCCGATGTGGATGAAGCTGAGATCAAACGTATTACTCAGGAACTTGAAAAAGAACAACTACATTTAGAGCAAGTAACAGCTGATCTGGAGAAGTTAAAAGATCCGATCAGAGGCACCGGGAAATTTGAACGTTATGAAAAATATTTAGATAATGGAATCGATCTAGCAGCTTTGACTAAACGAGAATCACGTATCCTAAGAAAAGATTTACAGATTATTTTTCAGGATCCTTATTCATCGCTTGATCCACGTTTGACTGTTGGAGATATCATTGGTGAAGGACTGTTGATCCACAAGTTTTTCAAGAGTAAAAAAGATCCGGGCTATGAAGAGTATATCTTGGATATTATGGAAAAATGCGGCTTGAATGCTGAGTTTCTTCATCGTTATCCACACCAATTTTCAGGCGGTCAGAGACAAAGAATCGGGATTGCCAGAGCATTAGCCTTGAAACCGAAATTTATCGTTTGTGATGAAGCGGTATCTGCACTGGACGTGTCGATCCAATCTCAGATCATCAATTTGTTGCAGGATCTGCGTAAAAAGCATAACCTGACTTATTTGTTCATCACCCATGATTTAGGTGTGGTCAAATATATTTCGGATCGAATCGGTGTAATGTATTTTGGTCATTTAGTTGAGCTGGCTTCAGCTCAAGATATTTTCACTAATCCAAAACATCCATATACGAAACAATTATTAAATGCGATTCCATCGATGGATGAGGACGATGAGTCCTTTTGGAACGCGGATGAAGTGTTTGAGGAGTTTGAATTCAACTATTCAAAAGACGGTGAGCGCGACCCAGATTGGATTGAAGTTGAGCCGAACCACTTTGTCGCATGTACACTTAAAGATCGTGATGCTTACTATGAATCCAGAGAGGAGCGATTGAATGAGTTTATTACAAGTTGATAATCTGCATACTTATTTTGATACCCGTCAAGGAACTGTAAAAGCAGTCAACGGTGTGAGCTTTTCTTTGGAAGAAGGTAAGACACTAGGTATTGTTGGTGAAAGTGGTAGTGGAAAGAGTCAGACAGCGATGTCGATCTTGAAGCTATTTCAAAAAAATCAGTATATCGCTGAAGGTAGTATTACTTTCGATGGAAAAGATATGCTGTCATTTTCTAAAAAGGATTTGCTAAAGATTCGAGGAAATGAGATCTCCATGATTTTCCAGGAACCAATGACTAGTTTGAATCCTGTGTTTACAGTGAAGGCGCAGATCATGGAAGCTCTGCAGCTTCACCAAAATATGGATAAGAAACAAGCCTTGGCTCGAACGATCGAACTGCTTGAAGCGGTGAAGATCCCTAATCCAGAGCGTGTGTTGAAACAATTTCCGCATCAACTATCTGGAGGAATGAGTCAACGGGTGATGATTGCCATGGCGTTAGCTTGTAATCCTAAATTATTGATTGCTGACGAACCGACAACGGCCTTAGATGTGATCATTCAGGCAGAGATCCTTAAACTGATGAATGAGTTGAAGGACAAGTTCAATACAAGTATTCTTTTCATTACGCACGATCTAGGTGTTATCAGTAAAATGGCGGATGATGTGATTGTCATGTATGGTGGAAAAGTTGTAGAGAGTGCATCGATCAAGGACATTTTCAAGAATGCCCAGCATCCTTACACCAAACGTTTGATGGCAGCCTTTTTGAGAACGGACATCAAACAACGCCAAACAGATGAGTCCTTGGATTTTTATAGTGGTGAGAATGAACTGTTTGATTTCTCTAACTTTAGAGAAAAAGGAGTTGCCGATCCAGATTGGATTCAAGTCAGCGAAGGACATTTCGTTGCGGCGACATTGAAATAAAAAATGAGCACGAGTTGAAACTATCGATCGATAGTTTCTGCTCGTGTTTTTGTTTAGAAAAATTCAATAATAATTAGTCAGAAGAAAAAAGAGGAGGGAAATATATGAGCGTTTTTCAATTTGAAATGAAGCAATACCGGGGATCGATATTGATTTGGTCCATCGGCTTGTCGTTAGCGATCATGCTGTTATTGCCAATGTTTGTCTCTTTTACAGACGATCCGTCCACAGTATCATCTTTAGGAGACAACGCGTTGCTAGACGCGATGGGGATCAGTGAAGATGTATTTATTACTATGACAGGAATCTTCTCCTATCTGAACAACATTATTCTAGTGGCAGCTGCTATTCATGCCTGTAACCTAGGTTTATCGATCATTACGAAGGAACATATGCAAAATACGGCAGATTTTCTTATCACTAAACCGTATGCTAGAGCCACGATCTTTTTCGCAAAGATATTTGCTGGTCTTTGCGCAATCGCAGTGGTCGGGGGATCTTACTTTCTTGCCTCATGGGGAACGATCAATACACTATCCGATGGCATCTTTTCGTTTGATCAATTTTTCAAGATTTATATGATTTTTCCACTGACACAATTGTTTTTCCTGTTGTTGGGAATGGTGATCAGTGTGATCGTCTCTAGAATTAGCGCGACTTTACCTTTAGCAATGGGCATCTCATTCGGTTTTTATGTGATTGGTTTATTTTCAAGTGTGATTCAAAGTACTATTGCCAGATTGTTTTCTCCCTTTAGATACTTTGACATCAATCGCATTCTAGAAGCTCAAAATTATGAAACAGGCTATTTGCTGCTATTTTTCACTTTGATACTCCTGTTTTTTATTGTAAGCTATCGCGTTTATCTTAAAAAAGATATGAAAATGGTCTTATAGGAGGGAAAAGTATGCAAGTAATGGTAAAAAAAGAGTTAAAGGATACTAGAAAAAGCCTTTTGATTTGGGTCGGAGCCATGTTGGGAATGATCATCATCGGTGCAGCAGAATATTCTGTGGTTATGGAAGCTGGCGAGGAGATAGTAGAATTGTTTGAAACACTACCACGTGTTTTGGCGATTGTTTTTGGCGCAGAGACGGTTCCTGTTCATACAGCGATTGGGTATTATGTAATGATGTACTTGTGGTATTGTATTATTGCTTTTACGCATGCCGCAGTACTAGGGGCAACGATCATCAGCAAAGAAGAGCGCAATAGAACTGCTGAGTTTACCTTCACCAAGCCCTTTCCGCGACAAACGATTGTTACAAGTAAGATGATCGCGGCAGTGATCAATGTCTTCGTTGTTACGCTGATCACCTTTCTTGGGAACTTACTCCTGCTGGTTCCACAAATGCAGGGAGAAAATATTCTGAGTGAAATCATCACTACTACCTTGTCAATGTTTGTCATTCAAATTTTGTTTCTGTTTACCGGTCTGTTATTTTCGGCAATTTTTCCAAATTATCGAAAGGCTCTCTCTATTTCAGCATTATTCGTGGGGAGCTCCTACCTTTTACGTGTGATCATTGAAGTAGTCGGAACGATCGATTATTTAAATGTCTTGACGCCATTCATGTATTTTAATGGACCAGTTCTTGTTGAACAGGGATTCAGTTTCTTCTATCTCTTCTTGACGGTAATTCTAGTGTTACTTTCAGCTGGTATGACTTACGCTAAGTTCAAACGTCGTGACCTGCATAGTTAGAAATAAAATAAAGAAACTTGCCACAAGACGTTTTCGCTTTGTGGCAAGTTTCTTTATACTCGCATACTATATTTTTTGATATCGATATTTCGCGCCTCGCACCAATCTTTGGGATGTCCACTTAGAAAGAGAGGAACTTTTTTCAAATGAGCGGTTTTGGTAGCTCCGGTCATTGCATACAAGGTTTTTAATTCTGTCTGCCATTGCTGCACAAGAGTGATCGTTGGCTCTAAACCGTTTGTCAGCAGCTGATTCAGGATCGTTCCAGCGATGCCAACGGTTTGAGCACCAAAGCATAAGGCTTTGAAAATATCAAAGGCATTCCGTACTCCACCAGAGGCGATCAGTTCAAAGGGAACAGGAACTTCTTTTGCTTCTAGAAGGGAAGCGACATTGGACAATCCAAAGTCATCTAAATAAGTGAATTCTCGTTTTTTGCGGCGGGCATTCTCGATTTGAGTAAAACTCGTTCCACCGCTGCCAGCGACATCAATGATCGTCACGCCAACAGACAACAGATGCTGAATCGTTTCCCGAGTCATCCCAAAACCGACTTCTTTGACGATAACAGGTACGTCTAAGTGCGTTGTGATTTCTTCCAGAGTAGATAGCCATTGCGTGAAATCACGGTCTCCTTCAGGCATGACCAATTCCTGAGGAGCATTCAAGTGAATCTGTAAGGCATTGGCTTCGAAGAGATCAACTGCTCGTTTAGCATCCTCTAACGTCGTCCCTGCACCGACATTCGCTAACAAAGTGCCATTAGGGTATTCTTGGCGAACAACGGTGTAGGAATCTGAGATCTCTGGATTTCTCAAAGCAGCAGAAACGGAGCCAGTAGCCATCATGAGGTCAGTTTCTCGTGCTAGGATCGCTAGCTGTCGATTGTATTCTTTGGTTTTTTCACTGCCACCAGTCATAGCATTGATAAAAAAGGGACTAGTCAGTGACTGATCGAATAATTCAGTCTCGATCGAAACATCCGAGACACGGCAAGCTGGAAAAGAATGATGAATAAGCGTCACATCGTCAAAGTCATTGTGACGTGGCTTGTGAAAAGCCTTGGCTAATGAGACATGTTCATCTTTACGATTCATTTTACTCCTCCTCGATAATGGTAGACATGTAACGGTAAGGGTGTGATATCCGCTTGTTCCCACTTGCTCATCAAAGGCAGGATTCCTGTTTTTTGATCGGCGATTACAATACCGCAATCTCCGCCACCGGCGCCAGAGGATTTAGCTGCTCCGCCACAGGCTTCTGCTAAATCACAAAGCTGTTTGAGGGCAGAAGTTTCGATTCGGACACCTGTGATCTTGGAGAGCTCGGCTAGTAGCTGACGATTTTTACTGATCATTTGTTTGATTTTAAAGACATCGTGGCTATGGAAGCCATCAATTAATGCTTCTACACAGTTCTTACTGTCCGCTAAAAATTGTTCATAGGCTTTCTTCTTCTCAGCTTGCTTCTGAGTTGAATGATTGACTTGGTCTACTAAGTCAGAAGTAGAAGCCGGACTGCCAGTCCAACCAATCAATAGTCGTAGATTTTTGGGTGTTTCCAAAGGTTGGATCGACAAGCCAGGCCAGTCACTTTCCAACAAATGGGCTAAAGACCAGATCTCTTGTTTTTCTTTGACCCAGTCGTGATCAAAGGTCGAAAAGGCTAGCCAACCACCATAGCAGCTAGCGGCAATATCACCGCAAGAGCCATTTCCTTGTACCGCTAAATGGGCTAAAGCTGCGATCTTGAATTGAGTGAGCTTGTCCATTTTTAAATCATAAAATAGATTCAACGCTTTGACAGTTGCGACCGTCACGGCACCGCTAGATCCTAGACCGTATTTCCGACCGCAAGAATTATCCAGCTCACTGGTTACCTTCAAATCATAAAAAGCTAACAGTGTCCCTTGTTCTAGTGCGTAGCGTTCAGTTAGACGAATAGCTGCTAAGATATAGTGGAAAGGGTTGTCTCGATGATCTAGGACCAATTCACCGTTGCGACGCGTCCAGCGAATAGGAAGATCACTATACTGTTGTGACTGAATACTACCATTACGGACAGCACTTTCGATAGTGACCGTAATAAACTGATCCACCGCAACGATCAGTGCAGGATGTCCGGGCTCAACGACAGCATATTCTCCAGCGATATACAATTTTCCTGGTGTAGATACCTCAATCATTTCGACACTTCCATTTCTAAAGATTTAAGACCTTTGCCGGCATAAGCGCAAGTGAGTTGTTCTTCTTCAAATTCTTTTTGTAACTCTGTCAAGATTGCAGAAACATCTTTTTTCTGACACAATACTTTGACGTTTGGACCTGCATCCATTGTGAAGTAACAAGAAAGTCCATTTTTTCGGATCCTTCGTACAGTATTCATTGCTCTCAAGCTGTCTGGTGACCAGTAAGTAAATGGAGGAACAGCAGCTAAAGTGGTTGCATGCATTTTTAGTCCATTGGATTCAGTGACTTCGCCCAATGCTTGAAAATCTTGTTGGAGGATCGCTTCTTTGGCTGTCTGAATATCTTTGGCTGTTGTTTCTAACCAAGAATCATAATAAGCGGAAGTTTCCACTGTCAGTTGCATACCGTCACGACTGGAAACCTCTTTTTTCTGATCGTTGATCAAAATAAAGATCATAGCCAGGTCCTCTTCCCAATTATTTGAAGGGATTTTTTGTGCAAAGGAAGTTTCGTCAGAGTCACCTTTCTCCCATTCCACAAAACCGCCGAAAATACTGCGACAGGCTGAACCTGACCCCCGACGTGCTAACTGAGACAACTCTTTGTCTGATAGACCAAGCTGTAGAGCATCATTGCAAGCACCAGTTAAAGCAGCCAGACCACTAGCAGAAGAAGCCAAGCCTGCAGCTGTTGGGACGAAATTCTGACTTTTAACACAGGCACAATAGGAAATACCTGCTTTTTTACGAGCAAGATCTAAAAAACGACTAACTTTTGTAGTAGCTTTGGCATCCTGTTCTAAATCATCTAGATAAAAGCTGTCTTTCGTGTAGTCTGGTGAAAAATGAACGCTTGTTTCTGTGTGAAAAGCATCCAGAGTCAGGGACAGACTGTTGTTCATGGGTAAAATCAATTCTTGATCCTTTTTCCCCCAATATTTGATCAGTGCGATATTTGTGTAGGCACGTGCCTTTCCATTATACATGTTGGTAAACTCCTAATCCTTGTAGCCAAGTGTCTTTGACTCCATGTGCTTTTAGTTTTGTAGCGATTTGTTCTGCTTGTTCTTTGGTCTCGATCAATGCCAGCAAGCAACCGCCGCGTCCGCCACCAGTCAGCTTTGCTCCGAGAGCACCGTTTTCCAATGCCAAGTGGATCAAAGTGTCCAGCGTGTTGTTGCTAACAGTCAAATCTTTCAAATAGCTCTGTGCTTGCGTCATCAAGCTCCCGAGTTCTTTTGTTCGATTGTGGATGATTGCCTCTTTGGCTTGTCTGGTCAATTGTCCAAGGTGATAGATCGTCAGACTGGTTTCGTCAGGAGCTATTTCGAACAGCTCTGCAACAGAACGCACAGCTGAACGGGTTTGTCCTTTGATACCAGTATCAGCTACAAGCAAATAGGCATCAATATTCAATGGAAAAGAATGAAAAGGCTGGTCACGTTTGAAATAGATCGGCTGATTGCCACTTGTAGCAGCAGCATCGATACCGCTGGGATTGCCGTGTGCGATTGCTTCGGCAAAGTCGACATATTTTAACAGAGTTGATTGAGTCAATTCTGTTTTTTGCCAATCGAAGAAAGCGCGTGTGATGGCCACTGCTACAGCAGCACTAGAACCCATTCCTCGCTCAGAGGGGATCGAGCTTTCGATCGATAAATGAAAATTTGGTGTATGTAAATGTTTTTGTAAGCAATCAGACAATTGCTGAATATTATTTAAACTTTGTGGTGCAGTGATCAATGCACCCTGATGGTAAATGGAAGATAGTGAGTTTTCTTCTGCAGGTTGTAGGGTCGCTGTGACTTGTGTTCCACCAAAGGGAAAAGCGATTGCTGGTTCGCCATATACGACGGCATGCTCTCCCATCAAGATAATCTTTCCTGTAGACTTTCCGATTCCCTGATCTAACATGGTTAGCCTCTTTCTTTCTTAAAATATAGAATCCTCTAGCTATTTTACTAGATTAATGCCTTTCCGTTAAGTCTTCAAAGTAGATTCTAATAAAAAATCTGAAATCTTAAGAGATTTTTTTATATTTTAATGAGGAAATTATTCGTAAAATTTATTTGACATTACTAGATATAGTAGGTTAAAGTGGTTAAGTTGAATAAATGATACAATATTTAGTGATAAGTGAGTTGGGGGAAATGAGTGTGATCGTATTAGCAGGAACGATTGGTGCAGGAAAGTCTAGTTTGACCGCTTTGTTGGCAAACTATCTAGGGAGTCAAGCCTTCTACGAGTCAGTCGATGACAATGAAGTATTGCCACTTTTTTATGCGGATCCTAATAAATACGCATTTTTATTGCAGATTTATTTTTTGAATAAACGATTTGAGAGTATCAAGAAAGCGTTGAAAGATGACAACAATGTTTTGGATCGTTCGATCTACGAAGATTCTTTGTTGTTCCATTTAAATGCGGATCTTGGTCGTGCAACTGAAACAGAAGTGCAGGTTTATGATGAGTTACTGGCAAATATGCTGGAAGAGCTACCGTATGCTGCTCATAAAAAACATCCGGATCTATTGATCCATATCCGTGTTTCCTTTGAGACGATGCTGAAAAGAATCGAAAAACGCGGACGTGAATTTGAACAAATTTCTTATGATCCAAGTTTGTATGAGTATTATCAAGAATTGAATCGTCGTTACGATCAGTGGTTTGAAGCCTACGATGCCAGTCCGAAAATCCAGATCGATGGCGATGAAATGAACTTTGTAGAAGATACTGAAGCGACAGAAAAAGTCTTGACGTTGATCGAGCAAAAATTGAAAGAAGTTCGTGGGGAAACACTCTGAGTAGCTGCTCGGAGTGTTTTTTTATACAAAAAAACAGCAATTCTCTGCTGTCTTTATAGATTATTTTTATTTTTCCTTTGTTCTCTTTGTTTCTTCTTCCCGATATATCCACCAATCAGATCACTGAGGATCAGTTTATCTGATTCTGTCAGTGTACCTTCTTCTGCATAACGGATTTTTGCATTGGATTCTAACAATGTTTGAAGATCCAATTGATTCGTTTGATTCAAATCAAAAGGCAGCTCGCTTAAGCCAATCAGGTAATCTGTCGTAACCCCAAAAATCTCAGCAAAGTACTTTTAGCTCGTCTGCAGTGATTTTTCGTGCACCGGATTAAATTTTACTCATGGTTGATTTGCTGAAGTCCATTTTATTAGCGAGCTCTGTTTGAGACCAGTTTTTCTTTTCTCGTAAATCAACGATTTTTTGAGGAATTTCTTTTACCACGGCCAGTTTCTCCTCTCTTGTGATAAGATTTTCTTGATTTTAGCATCATAGCTTGAAAAGACATGGAATGTTTCTGAAATAGATACTTGATGTGTTGTCGTTTTAAAAAAAGGGAGATATATTGAATTGGAAAAGTCTCAGGAATCGAGTCAGGAGATGAGGGTTATTTTTGCAGTAGACCAGATAAAATATTATCGATGTGAAGAGGGGAATGTAGGATATCTATAAGTATCCTACCTACAGAAAAATAAGCTGCATGAATTTGACTAGCAATGGGTATTTATCGATTAGGTCCTTTTTCGACATGTTTAGCGTAATGAATGCTCTGCTCGGTCCCAACTATTAAAGAGCTTCTTATAGATTTCTCATCCTTTGAAAAAAAATAGAGACTCGCGAACAGATATGATAGGGTGGAGAAGAAGGAGGTTATTGAATGAAATATCTAAAAGTGTTCTTATTATTGTCCTTAACAGTAGGTCTTGCGGGATGTCAAACAACTGATACGACACCAGAAAGTGAGTCTGTGAACTCTTCAGAAGCAACCGTTGCAACATCAATGTCTGAAATGCCTGAAGACGCAAGCAAAGAGGCTGAATCAGAGTTTGCAGAGGTTCAAATTTTTAACGAGCTTGTTGGAGAAAATCTAGGAACAGAGACAGAGACAGATAATCCAAACAAACGGGTCTTATTCTTTGTCGATGGTTCTGGACACAAGCAATACAAGAGTGTTTATATCAAGAATACCCAACGTTTGAAGATCATCGATCTAGAAGGTGACTCAGTGTTGTTTAATGAAACGATTGAATAAAAAACTCGTCTTTTTCGGACGAGTTTTTTCTATTTATTTGAATGTCAGATGGTTCTCAAGCAGAGCTTCTTTCATGATAGGCAAGGATTTTGGGCCAATGCCATGAATTGCGAGAATCTCTTTTTCGGTATAAGTAGCTAATTTTTGAAAGGAATCAATGGATTCAAAAAGCAAAGCGCTTCGAGAAGGTTTAGACAAGCGGTCTAGAAAAGCTTCGTAAGTAGATGTCATAGTTATTTCTCCTAAAAAAGGTTTACAAGCAGTTTAACAGAAAAAGACGATAAAAAAAAGACCTGCCAGCAATCGCTGACAGGCAGGAGTAAAAAATGAAAAAGTGTTCGTTAGGGTTGTTTGTTGGTATACATAAACTATAAAAGATAAGTATGAATAATCTGTGATAAAAATCTATGAAACTTGTAAAGAATTGTAAAGAAGTGATTAAGCTGTCCGTTTACCCAGCCAATGCCAGATCAAGCCGAACACGAATCCGATACAAGCGGGCAAGACCCAGCCCATGCCGATCGAAAAGAACGGTAAATAGGAGCTTCCAAGGGAAATGATACTTTGTGCCCATCCTGTCTGAGATAGAAAATCGGGACTAGCATTGAGACCATCGATCACGGAAGCAATCAGTGTAAAATAGGTAGTCATTTGGTAGACACGCGGATCGTGTTTGAACAAAGGACCTAAAATAGCTAGCAAGATCAACGTCATTGCCAGAGGATAGAGAAACATCAACACTGGGATCGAAAATTCGATGATTTTTGTCAAACCGATATTGGCGAATAGACATGCCATCGTACTGACCACAGTCGAAAAAAAGACATAATTACGTTTGGGAAACAGCTCAATAAAAGTTTCTGAGAAAGCAGAGATCAGTCCGATCCCTGTTTTTAAACAGGCAACGATCACGATCATGGCAAGCACGACACTGCCGGATGTGCCTAAATAATAATGAGCGATCTGTGCCAAGGCGATTCCGCCATTTTCACTCAAAGGGAATTGACCTAAGCTCATCGTTCCCATATAAGCCAAGAGGCTGTAAATCAGTCCCATTAATAAAATGCTGACGGCTCCGGACTTGATGGTGTCGATGGCAATGGTTGACGGCTTGGTCACTCCACGATGACGAATCGTCGTCACGATGATGATCCCAAAGGCCAAGGAAGCCAAAGCATCTAATGTATTGTAACCTTCAACAAAGCCTTTGAAAAAAGGACTGGTTCCATAAGAAGCTTGAACAGGTGCGCTGGCAATTTCTCCCATTGGACGGAAGAAAGCCAGAAACAGCAGAATTCCCAGCAAAATCAAGAACAGCGGATTCAAAAATTTTCCAACATAATCTAACAGTTTAGAGGGTTTGCGTGCAAACCACCAAGCAGTAAAGAAAAACAATAGGCTGAATCCAGCGAGTACCAGAGCCATAAACTCGGTAGGTATAAAAGGTGCCAGTCCGATCTCAAAAGAGGTCGTCGCCAAACGTGGCAAGGCAAAAAATGGACCAATAACTAGATAAAGTAAAATGGTAAAAATAAAGGCATAACGACGATTGATCCGAGAAGCAAGTTCAAATAGACCGTTGCTTTGTGAGCTGCCGATAGCAATCACACCTAAAAAAGGTAGTCCAATCCCTGTAACTAAAAAGCCTAAGTTGGCTAAAAGGACATTAGCGCCTGCTTCTTGTCCCATGTGGACAGGGAAAATGAGATTTCCGGCACCAAAAAACAAACCAAAAAGCATTGAACCAATATAAAGATAGTCTTTGAATAGCAGTTTCTTTTCCATAACATTCCCACTTTCTAAAAATAACTGTTCTCAAAGTAGCATTGTCTTTCTAAAATTGCAATTGCTAGTCGGAAAATTTCAGCAAATCCTTATTTTAGTAGTGTTGCTACCCTACAAAACGAAGTCTGCATCTATCGATCTGAAGTAAGAACTCCTTGCAGTGCAGCTGTTCTAAAAACAGATGACTATAAATGGTCATTAAAAAAGACGACACCAGAAACATAGGTGTCGTCTTAGAAGGCGATAATGTCTTTTTTCTTTTTTGCCCGATAGAGAGCAATATCAGCTTCCTGAACCAAGTCTTCAGCAAGCATCTCTTTAGTGTGCCTGGCGATCCCGATACTGACTGTTAGCGGGACACCGAAGGAATGGTGAACCGATTTTCTGACTATCTCGCGAATCCGAGTACAGATGGTAAGTACTTCATTGTGGGAGTGGTCATTGAACAAAAGCCAAAATTCATCTCCACCAAAACGAAAAGGAGTGACCGTTTCCGAGTGGAATTCTTGGAGGACTTGTCCGATGAGCTCCAGACACTGATCGCCCTTGGGATGTCCAAGAGTGTCATTCAATTGTTTAAAGGAATCCAGATCCAGCATAGCAAAGAAAATTGATTCTGAAGCAGTATTTTCAATAGTCTGTAGCTGATTTTGTAAAGCGATTCGATTGTAGATACCAGTCAAAGGATCAGTCAACAGTTGTTTTTCCATTTCTTTGCGTTCCTGTTCTTTTTGGATCACGGCGTTGTTTTTCTTGCGCTGGAAGTAAATGACGACCATGCTGATGGCATAAAAGAAACATAACAACATGGTCGAGACAACGATACGCATGATCGTCAGACCTGAGTCAAACGGTGGTAGACGGTTATTGTCCCAGAAGATAAAAAAATCAGCCAGTAGCTTTGCTGCCAAGGTGGCTCCGGTGACTACACTCGTTAAGAGATAATTTCCATAAAAAGCAGTAAATAAAATAGGTGCACAGAAGACAATGGCAATGTGGAAAATATAATGCACGGAGTAAAAGACAAAACAAACACCAATGAGTGCGACCGAAAGCAGATAGATTCTTGGAATAGGCGTTGAAAATCGGACGCGCATTGCGAAAATAGCTAGCAAAAGAAAACCGGTATTGAGAATAAAAGGTTTTAGGACATATTGTATCGTGTATTGTGTAAGAGAAATCGTCATATTTTGCTGCTCCATTTTATAGAAAATAAAAGCTAACAAAAATTCGATCAACAAACCAGCGATAACGGTAAAGATGATTGAATAATAGTGCAATTTCAGCCACTGACTATCGATTTTCGGTATTCTTGTTGGAGTTCAGTAAAGTAACGATTCTTTTTAGGAAGCATTCAAGGTTTCTCCTCACATCATTAGCTTACAGGGTGACGTGTAAGAATTCTTTCACTCAAATTATAGTATTTGCCCAATGAATATACACGGTTAAAGTGCTGTTTTAGAAGCTAAAATCATTCAAAAAAATGGGCGAGGACCATCTGTGCAAAAAATCCGATCAGTAAAACAAACGTTTTACTGATCGGCTCTGTTTTTTTCATTTAGTTATTCAGGACGCGGTGTAAGAATTCTTTGGTTCGCGCTTCTTTTGGATGCGCAAAGAATTCTTCTGGAGTTCCTTCTTCGGCAATGACGCCTTGATCCATGAAGATCACACGGTCGGAGACTTCTTTGGCAAAGCCCATTTCATGGGTGACGATCACCATAGTCAAGCCGCTATCAGCCAAATCTTTCATTGTTTTCAATACTTCACCGACCATTTCGGGATCTAAGGCAGAAGTAGGTTCGTCAAACAATAAAACATCTGGGTTCATGGACAGGGCACGAGCGATTGCTACCCGTTGTTTTTGTCCACCTGAGAGTTGTGCCGGCTTGGCTGAAACAAAGGCTGCCATACCGACCTTAGTCAAATTTTCCAGAGCGATTGTTTTTGCTTCTTCACGATTTCTTTTTAAAACAGTGACTTGTCCTGAGATACAATTTTCTATGACGTTCATATTATTGAACAAGTTGAAGGATTGGAAAACCATACCCAAATGTGTACGATATTTAGGCAAATTGTAGCCTTTTTCCAATACGTTTTCTCCTTTATAAAGGATCTCTCCACTGCTGGGTTTTTCCAGCAGGTTGATACAGCGCAGGAAGGTTGATTTTCCTGAACCGGAAGAACCAATGATTGTCAAAACTTCGCCTTTATGGACGGTCGTATTGATATCTTTTAGCACTTCATTTGCGCCGAATTGTTTTTTCAAATGCTTGATTTCAATGATTGCTGACATAGTGGTTCCCTCCTTATTCTTGTTCTGGTGTCGTTGACGGATCATCTGCTCGAACATAAGCAGTTGGACCATCGATTCTCTTTTCCAGCAAGCGTAGTATGCGAGTGGCAGTCACGGTCAAGACCAAATAGATCGCACCAATGATGGTGAAGGTTTGGAAGAACAGTAGGTTGGTTCCAGCAGCGGCAGTCCCTTGGAAGAAGAGATCGCCAACGCTGATCACACTCAAAACGGCCGTATCCTTGATATTGATGACTGTCTCGTTTCCGATCGCTGGCAGAATGTTACGGATGACTTGCGGTAAAATAACTTTACGCATCGTTTGACTGTGGGTCATCCCGATTGCCTGAGCGGCTTCAAATTGTCCTTTATCAACGGCGAAAATACCACCACGGACGATTTCAGACATATACGCACCAGTATTGATCGACACGATGAAGAGTGCGGCGATCGTTCGATTCAAATCGATCTGGAAGGCAAGTGCCAACCCATAAAAGATAACCATCGCTTGAACCATCATTGGTGTGCCTCGGAAAACTTCGATATACAGTGTCAACAGACCGTTGATTAATTTTTGCAGCAAGCGTGCCACAGGATTGTCTGATTTTGGCAATGTCCGAAAGACTCCTACTAGTAAACCGATCAGTGTACCAGCAATTGTGGAGAAGATGGCAATGAAGACAGTGATCCCTGCACCACGCAGAAATAGATTTCCATATTGTGTGACGATTTGTTTGAAGGTTTGCAACAAGCCGGTTTCTTCCTCATCTGATGAAGAAGGCTGATTAGCTACGGCCGTATCCATAATCTCATTGCGTTCTTCTTGAGGAATATCCGCCAAAATCGTATTGATCTGGTCCAGCATTGGATCGTTTTTTCGCAGACCGACTGCTACTTGAACATCTTCAGGACTGGTTTGAAAACCATCCTCTTCTGCAAATTCGATCATCGTTAGATTTTTATTTACATTTGAAGCGGTGACTCCCTCAGGTCGTTCGCTGACATAGCCGTCAATCACACCGGAAGACAGTGCCACACGCATGGCAGAAAAGTTCTGCTGTGCCTGTTGTTTTTCGACACCAGGAATCTGATCAATGACTGTATAGTGGAAGGTATTTAGCTGTGCGGTGATTTTAGCCCCTTCTAGATCATCCAGATTTTGGGGTCTGCATACGGGCTTTCCTTTTGAACAACCACTACTAAATGGGATTCGTAATAGGAATCTGTAAAATCGATCTCCTTGCGCCGTTCCTCTGTAGGAGACATACCAGCAATAATTGCATCGATCTTACCTGATTGTAGAGCAGGTACTAGGCCGTCCCATTGAATAGCGACGACTTCCAGCTCCTTATCCAGACCGACTGCGATTTTCTTGGCGATCTCTACATCGTAGCCGCCAACATAACTGTTTTTCTCACCACTTTTGGGAACAGCACCGTTTGCCTCTGTTGTCTGAGTCCAGTTGAAGGGAGCATAAGCTGCCTCCATCCCTACACGAAAGGGTTCTTCATCTGCGGAAACCGGTGCTGTCTGGATAAATAAAAGTGCGACTAGAGAAAACAATGACCATAAAATAGATTTTTTTCTCATAAAATTACTCCTTATTTTTTTCTTACAAGTGTAGCAACAACAAAAAACAGCCGTACTCCATGATTGGAAAACGGCTGTAAACTTTCGTCAACAAATTTCTCACAAAACATAGCGCACCCTAGCTAATGCTAAGACAGTTCGCAAATTGTTCATTTGCGACCCAACAATTTTTCCAAGCAAAAAAGAAATTGTTTCGGCGATGTTCCCTAGTCCTGTTTCGACGTGTTGCTTCACTCCACAGGGATAATGAACCTCGCGACCTCTACCTCGTTGAAGGTAACTCGTATTTGATTTTTTGATTCTTCAAAATTTTAGAAGAAAAGAGTAGGTTTGTCAACCGACTCCTTCGATTAGGCATCTTTTGGTTCACGTCCTAAGACTGCTTGAAGAACAGTTGAACCTAGCAATACAGCCAAAACAACATAGATCAAGCTAGAGTATTGTGTCACTCCAAAGCCCCATGTACGGAAAATCACTAAAGAAATGGCAAGAACGATCGCAACGACCACGTTAAAGAATGCAAATGCCCAAAGATTGCCGTTTTCCTTGCGAGCTAGATAGAAAACAGAGAACCATAAACTTAGTGCAGCCCACGCAACACAAACCAAAATAATACCCCAATAAATAATAGATGCTAACATAAATTCTTTTCACCTCACTTTATTCAATCACGATATATTTTATCACGTTTTTCAAGGCATGTCATGAAAAAATCCAAAAATCCAGCAGAATTTGTGAAAAAATGGATTATAATTTGTAGTCGTTTTTGTCTCGCGAGCCTACACGGTACGAAGGTCCTGGTTCAAGTCAGTTGCGAAATCGTTGTGAGGCTTTAGCTCCAAACGAGATTCATGATTGCTAAAAATCGATTTTGTTGTGCTATGAATGGCTCAAACAATAGGCAAAAGCGACACTTACATAAAGGATTGTTTCAGTTGAGAAACAATCTGTAAGATGATTATTTGTGGGTTTTGCCTATTGTTTAGTGGAATCGTTTTTTATTGACAAATGCCATTTTTTCGTCAGATGTCTTTGTTAGGATGATTTAGTATGATTGAAGTATTGTTTTAGTGAAAAATATGAAACACAAGGTTTGTGGTCATGGACTGCAAACCTTTTTGTCAGTTTTCTACTAGGCATTGCGCAAGGGAACACGTATAATAACAGTGAGGTGAGAAAAATGATACCATGTGACCGTTTAGAAGCAAGAGAGAAAATCCAACAGGCAGCTTCTGTGACCTTTCTAACTGGAGCAGGGGTGTCGACACCGTCGGGAATCCCTGACTATCGTTCGTTGCAGGGAGTCTATCAGGGAATCGAGGCACCGGAGTATTTATTAAGCACTGTTTGCTTAGACCGTGAACCTCAAAAGTTTTATGATTTTGTGATGCAACTGTATCATCCGGAAGCACAGCCTAATGTGATCCATCAAAAAATGGCCCAGCTTTCCCAAGAGACTACGGTGCATATCGTGACGCAGAACATTGACGGCTTGCATGAAAAAGCAGGCAGTAGTCATTGTACAAACTTCCACGGAACACTCTATCAATGCAGCTGTCGGCGTTGTGGTCAAGAGGTTGCTTGGTCGGAGTATCTGCAAAGTGATCGCCACCAAGATTGTGATGGACAGCTTCGACCAGATATTGTGTTGTATGGGGAAGGTTTTACAGACACCGTTCTGACACAAGCGATCAATGCTGTTTCGCAGGCCGATCTCCTAGTTATTGCCGGGACTTCTTTTCAAGTCCACCCGTTTTGTGACCTGATTCATTATAAAAAAGAAACGGCGGAGATCCTGGTGATCAATCAAACAATGATCCATTTACCGTGTCCGTATTACTTTGTCCAAGAAGATGCGAGCCGAGTATTTAAAGAACTTTAACATGCAGGAGGAAATACCATGACCATTCGTAGTGAAAAAGAAAAAATGATTGCAGGAGAATTGTATTTTTCTGCCGATCCTGAATTAGTAGCTGATCGTAAATTTGCCAGAGAGCAGATGCATTTGATCAATCAGACCACAGACGCAGGGGTTCGTGAACAATTAATGAAAGAAACCTTTGGTCATGTTGCCAATCGTATTTATATGGAGCCGAATGTCCGTTTTGACTATGGGTACAACATATCCGTAGGGAAAAACTTTTACGCCAATTATGATTGCGTTTTGTTGGATATTTGTCCCATTACTTTTGGAGATAACTGCATGCTGGCACCCAATGTCCAAATTTATACAGCTTCCCATCCCTTGCATCCTGTCAAGCGCAATAGTGGACTCGAGGATGGCTCGCCTGTAACGATCGGTGACAATGCTTGGATCGGAGGGAATGCGGTGATCATTCCGGGAGTGACCTTGGGAGACAATGTCGTGGTTGGTGCAGGAAGTGTTGTCACAAAGTCCTTTCCAGATAATGTGGTGATTGCTGGTAATCCTGCTCAGATCATTAAAGTGATCGAACTAGAAGCGAATCAAGTGTCACCACTGGAAGAACAACGGAAGACAATCGATGCACTGGACCGTGAATTAGCTCGTGTACTAGAAAAAAGAATGAATGCCGTTGCGGAGATCGCACGGATCAAAAAAGAAGGGAATACGGAAATCTTAGATAACAGTCGTGAAGAACGTGTCCTAGATAATGTTCGTCAGACAGTGTCGAATGAAGCCTATCATGAGACGATCGTCGATACGTTCAAAGATGTAATGAAACATTCGCGCAACTATCAACAACAGCAAATGGAGGAATGAATATGGACGGGGCACAACGCCGCCAAAGGATCCTTGACCAGTTGTCTCAAACCAAAAAGCCGATCAGTGCCAGCCGTTTTGCCAGCGAGTTAGGTGTGAGTCGTCAAGTGATCGTTGGCGACATTGCTCTATTGCGCGCGGCTGGTGAAGAAATCGTTGCGACTGCCCGAGGCTATAAGCAAGAACATTTACAGACAAAACTGGAAAGTAAGATTGCGGTTCAGCATCAGGAAAACCAGACGAGAGAAGAGCTGGAGACGATCGTTTCGCTAGGAGGCGAAGTGTTGAACGTAATTGTTGAGCATGATATTTATGGAGAACTGATCGGCAATCTTCATATCAGTGAGCTGTCGGACGTGGATTCCTTTATGGAAAGCTACGAGACTTCCAATGCCGGATTACTTTCGCAACTGACAGACGGAATTCATTTGCATACGATCCGCTATGAAAATCAAGAAATTCTGCAGGCGATCAAGGATGCACTCATCGAAAAAGGAATCTTGTATCAAGACTGATTTTTGATTTGGAGAGTCCTTTCATTCGCGGTCAATCAGTAAAAAAAACAAGCAAGGCGGTTGACATTTGTTCGGACTTCCTGTAAATTAATCACATCAAGCAAATATCTTATTCCATTGATAAGGAAAGTAGACTTGGATGCTTTTAAGAGAGACTCTGGCTGGTGAGAAGAGTTGAGTTCAGATAAGTCGAAAATGGCCTTGGAGGAAAGAATGTCGATAAGTAGGCATTCTCGGATGGTTCAACCGTTAAAAAGAACGCCAATCTTTCTATAGTATGTTAGAAATGTTGGGCTGAGGGAAGGAAACTTCCGAACAAAGGTGGTAACACGATCGATTCGTCCTTTTACTAGTTCAACTAGTAAAAGGACTTTTTTTTATATTTATACGATGATATGGTAAGTAAAAAAGTAGACACTGTACAGAGAGCTTCGGTAGCTGAAAAGAAGCAAGAAAAAACTTTTTGAAAATGGCCATTGAGTATTCACTTTTGAGCAAAGCGTGCGAGAAAGTGACGGATTGCAGCCGTTGACTTGCAGAGTAATCAATACTCGCAGAGGAGTTGAGAAATCAACTTAAACTGAGGTGGTACCACGCAAAAAAAGCGTCCTCAAGAAAATAAACAATCGCGTTATTTTCTTGAGGATGCTTTTTTTATAGAAGCTGACTATCAAGAGGAAGTAATAGGAACTAGGAGGAAATGAAAATGATTGAATTAAAAGATATTTCAGTGACATTCTCACAAGGTGATCGTGAAGTTCATGCAGTAAAAAATGTAGATCTATCTGTAGATAAAGGGGATGTCTACGGAATCGTTGGGTATTCCGGAGCAGGAAAAAGTACCTTGGTCCGTGTGATCAACTTGCTGCAGCGTCCGACGAACGGACGAGTGGAGATCAACGGTACCGAATTCACTGAGTTAAGTCCCAAAGAATTGCGGGCTAAAAGAAAATCGATTGGTATGATTTTCCAGCATTTCAATTTGATGAAAGGTCGTTCGATTTTTGACAATGTTGATTTTTCTTTGAAATATTCTGGGAAGTCAAAAGACGAACGTCGCCAAAAAGTCACGGAATTATTGGAATTGGTTGGTTTGTCGGATAAGATCAACTCCTATCCAAGTCAGCTTTCTGGAGGACAAAAACAACGGGTTGCGATCGCTAGAGCCTTAGCTAATGATCCCGAGATTTTGCTCTGTGATGAAGCGACCAGCGCACTGGATCCCAAAACTACTTTGCAGATCTTAGCGCTCTTAAGAGAATTGAACAAAAAATTAGGACTAACGATTGTTCTGATCACTCATGAAATGCAAGTAGTCAAAGAAATCTGCAACAAAGTAGCGGTGATGGAAAACGGAGAAGTGATCGAACAAGGCGACAGTGTTCAGATCTTTAGTAAACCAGAAAAACCGTTGACCAAAGACTTTATCCGAACAGCCACACATATTGATCAGGCCTTAGAGACGATCGTCGGAAGCGAAAGTTTTTCTCGTTTGGAAGATGATGAATGGTTGGTGGAATTGTCTTATGTGGGTGATTCTACAAGTGAGCCGCTGATTGCCACCTTGTACCGTGAATTTCAGTTGGTAACGAATATTCTTTACGGAAATGTCGAGATCATTCAAGATGTACCGCTGGGAAGCTTGGTGGTCACATTAGCTGGAGATTTGGATCAACGTTACAAAGCCTTTGACTTTTTGATCGCTCAAGGGGTCTACGTCAATATTTTGAAAAAAGCAGAAGAAAATGATCAAGCAATAGGAGGACGCTAAGATGCAAGATTTAATAGAACAATATTTACCGAATGTCGTGGGGATTCCACATGAATTTGTTCAAGCAACAATCGAAACCTTGTACATGTCTTTTTGGACATCAATTGTTGCAGGTGTGCTAGGGATATTCTTTGGAGTGATTTTAGTGGTGACTCGTGAGGGTGGCATTTTGCAAAATCGGATCATTTTTAACATCTTAGATAAAATAGTCAACATCTTTCGTTCGATCCCATTTATTATTTTGATCGCTATTTTAGTAACCTTTACTCGTTTTATTGTTGGGACGTCGATCGGTGCAACTGCTGCACTGGTGCCATTGATCGTGGGAGTGGTTCCCTTCTTTGCGCGACAAATAGAGATCGCTTTGCTGGAAGTGGATCCTGGTGTGATCGAAGCAGCAGAAGCCATGGGGACTAGCCCGTTGGGAATCATTTTTCGTGTGTATTTATTAGAAGGTCTGCCAGGGATCGTCAGAGTCTCTGCATTAACGATCATCAATGTTATTGGTTTGACAGCGATGGCTGGAGCAGTCGGAGCAGGTGGGTTAGGTAGTTTGGCAGTGACCCGTGGATACAATCGTTTCCAGACAGACGTCACTTGGGTAGCGATGATCATTATTTTGATTTTGGTCTTCATCAGTCAAGCTGTAAGTAACTGGATCGTTAAAAAGATCAGTCATTAATGTAATTGGAAAACAGCGTGCAAGTAGTGGTCGCTAAGGATGTCACAGTCAGCAGACTGGATTACAGTAGATAACGGCAATGAAGACTATCAAATTAGCTCTCAACTCTTAGTATGGAAAGCGTTTAGTACAAAATAAAAAATAGTAACTATCAGGAGGTTGCTCGAATGACAGCAAGAGAAGAAAAATATGCAACGATCAAATCATTTATTCAAGAAAGACTTCCTGAATATAAAGAACTAGCAGTAGATATTCATGAACATCCAGAGGTCAGTAACTATGAAGTCTATTCTTCAGATGTTTTGATTGATCGATTAAAAAAAGAAGGGTTTGAAGTGACGAAGGATGTAGCCGGACATCACACAGGTTTTGATGCGCGCTACAAAGCGGAAAAAGCAGGACCGACCTTGTCTTTTCTAGCTGAATACGATGCACTTCCAGGGATTGGCCATGCATGTGGTCATAACCTATTCGGCACCTACTCTGTTTTAGCAGCGAGTGCGCTGAAACAAGTGGTTGATGAAGTCGGTGGAGAAATTCGGGTTTACGGAACACCAGGAGAAGAAGGTGGGGAGAACGGATCGGCAAAGGGCAGCTTTGTTCGCGAAGGCTTCTTTGAAGATGTCGATGCAGCTTTATGTGTCCATCCTGCCTATCGTTACGCGAAAACGTCTAAGGGTCTGGCGAATGATCCAGTGGATATCAAATTTTATGGTGTAGCTTCCCACGCAGCAGGCGCGCCTGAAAAAGGAATCAGTGCACTGGAGGCCTTGTTGCAAGTCTTTAACGGAATCAATGGTTTACGACTGTATGTACCAAAAGATGTGAACATCCATGGTATCATTACAGATGGTGGCGTTGCTGCCAATGTGATTCCAGAATATGCGGCTGGTCGTTTTTACTTACGTGCAGCCAATCGTTCAACTTTAAATGATGTCTATTCAAAAGTGGAGAACATCGTGAAAGCAGCAGCACTTTCTACAGGAGCTACCTATGAGTTTGGTTTGTTCCAAAATTCCGTGGACGATATCATCATTACCCCAAGCTTTGATGATGTTTTCTTCCGTCATGCGGAAGTAGCCGGTGTGCCAGCCGATGAGATCGACGATTCGACTCGTGCAAGTTTTGGTTCTTCTGATGTAGGAAATGTCAGTCAAGTGATCCCAACGATCCAGCCGACGGTTTCGATCTCAGATGACTATATTGCGGGACATTCGATCGAATTCAAAGCCGCCGCTCGTAGCGACAAAGGTTTGCAATCGATCGCAGTTGCAGCCGAGCTTTTGGCAAAGACCGCGTTGGATCTGATCGAAGAACCGAAATTGTTGGAAAAAATCAAAGAAGACCACAAGGCAAGTTTGGCAAAAGGGAATTAGTCACTTAAATAAAGGTCAAAAGACAACTTCTGTAACAAGGAAGTTGTCTTTTTTTGCGAAAAAACCAACTATAAATGGTAAAAAAAGAAAAAAGTAAATTTAAAGGAATAGAATGATTGTAATCTCATTAAAATTCTGATAGAATTCTCTATAATTCTTTATGTGAAAAAAAGTTTCTTATTATGAAAAAAGAGGGGGAAGCATAATGAAGAAGTTTTTATTGAGAACAGCACTTTTAGGAAGTTTAGGTTTGTTGCTAGCTGCGTGTGGTAGTAGTGGAGGAAGTACAGATTCTGGAGAAGGAGCATCCGGAGATACGAGTGGTGGCGAACTGCGCATCGCCTTGTCATCAGGGATCGCAACACTAGATCCAATCTCCTATACAGCTGTCTATGAGTCAAATATTATGAGAAGTGTTTTTGATACGTTGGTTACGTATAACAAAGATCTTTCAGAAATCGTCCCAAGCTTAGCGACTGAATGGGAGATCTCGGAGGATTTGATTACTTATACATTCCATTTAAGAGATGACGTTTACTTCCATCCGGGTGAATATCAGGATGGACGTTTGATGACAGCAGAAGACGTGAAATATTCGATGGAACGTTCATTGAATGACTCTGCCATGAATCGTTTGCGTAATATTAAAGAAATCACAGTAATCAGTGATACTGAATTGGAAGTCGAACTGGAAACACCTTATGCTGCCTTTTTAGCTATGCTGACAGATGCCGGAAATTCGATCGTTCCCAAAGAAGAAGTCGAAGGTATGGGAGATGAGTTTGCTAGAAATCCAATTGGTACTGGTCCGTATGCTTTTGCTGAATGGATGACAGATGATTTTGTCCGTTTGGAAAAAAATGCTGACTATTGGCAAGCTGAACCAAATTTGGATAGCGTGAGATTTACTTTTATCACAGATGGAAACATGATGGGAAATGCCTTGCAATCTGGTGACATCGATGTAGCAACAGATGTCAAAGGACAAAATGTCGAGTTGATCGAAGGCAATGACAACTTAGTTTTAGAAAAATCTGACGGTTTGTCGATCGGTTATCTTTCATTTAATATGGAGGAAGGACCAACCGCAGACTTAAAGGTTCGTCAAGCGATGAATCTAGCCTTGGATCGTACGGAGTTAGTGCAGGGTGTGTATCAATACGGAGAAGCGAAAGAAGCGTATCTACCATTGCCACAAGCATCATGGGGTTATAGCCAGGAAGCAGAGCAAATGGTCAAAGACGCAAGTGGACCAGATGTCGAGGCAGCCAAAGAGTTATTGACGGAAGCTGGCTACCCAGATGGATTCGACATTGATATTTATGTTGGGGAATCACGTGTTCCTGCGGCAACGATCTTCCAGGCACAAATGGAAAAAATCGGTATCAACGTGTCGATCAAGTCAGTTGAATGGGGAACCTTCAGTGACACGGTATCTAAAGGAAATGCGCCGCTATATATCATGGGTTGGAGCTGGTATCCAGATCCGGACTTCTTCTTGTATCAAATGTTAGATTCTAAACAAATCGGAGCATTAGGTAACGGGGGCGGCTATAGCAATCCAGAAGTAGACGAATTACTAGCTAGAGCGACAAGTGAAACCTCAGATCAAGAAGAACGTGCACAAATCTATGAGGAAGCATTGAAATTGATCGTTGCTGATCTGCCGCACTTGGATCTGTATGATCAAGATATTCTGGTTGGATTGAGCAATCAAGTTTCTGGTTACAATGTACGACCTGACGGAACGATTGTTTTAGTCAGTGAAGATACTAATGTTGGCTTAACAGAATAGTTGAACGAAAACGAACAAAAAATGAGGTGAGAAGCTTGCTAAAATATACAGCTAAACGTTTAGTTGATTTGATCCCCACGTTGTTTCTTGTAGCGATCATCGTATTTGCGATCACCCGGATGATACCTGGTGATCCTGCAAGTACGATGCTAGGACCTCAGGCAAGTGTTGAGGATGTCAATCGGTTGCGAGAACAAATGGGGTTAGATGAGCCGAAACTTCAACAATTTTTCCAATATATGAAAGAATTGCTTCATTTTGATCTTGGCTATTCTATGGCGTATCGCCGTCCAGTAGCCGAGCTCATCATGGAACGTTTCCCTAATACGATTATTTTAACGATTTTTTCTTTGATCGTTTCTTTACTAGTAGGTGTGACGGCAGGGATTCTCTCTGCCGTCAAAAAAGGGAGTATTTGGGACTATTTCTTTACGGTTCTATCACTTGTCGGAGTATCTATCCCTGTCTTTTGGTTAGGGATCATGTTGGTCTTATTATTCAGTGTCAATCTAGGTTGGTTGCCTTCCACAGGGATTGGCAATATGAGCAATGGTTTGGTCGATTACCTGAAGCATCTGATACTGCCGGGTGTTACGCTGGCAACGATTCCGATGGCAACCTTTTCTAGGATCACTCGTTCCAGTATGTTAGAGGTATTGGAGCAGAACTACATCAAAACAGCCAAAGCAAAAGGTTTGAAGGGAACAATCATTGTTTTGAAGCATGCGCTGAAAAATGCTATGACGCCTATTTTAACAGTCATGGGTATGCAGATCTCTTCTATGCTAGGTGGTGCGGTTTTGACCGAGACGATCTACAGCTGGCCGGGTATGGGGCGTCTGATCGTTGATGCGATCAACAAACGAGATTTTGTTGTGGTACAAGGAACGGTTCTTTTTCTAGCGGTTCTTTTTGTATTGGTCAACTTGGTCGTTGACTTGCTCTATACCGTTGTAAATCCAAAAGTAAATCTTGGAAAGGCGGCGAAATAAAATGGAAACAACAGCGAAGTCTCCAAGTTTGGCAAAAATGTTTATCAAAAAATTAGCACAAAACAAGTTGGCAGTCTTTGGCTTACTTTTAGTTTTGCTGGTCTTTTTAATGGCGATTTTTGCCCCTTTATTAGCGACACATAAGCCGAATGAAATGGACATGACGATCACCTTATTAGGACCCGGCGAACAAGGTCACCTATTAGGAACGGACAACTACGGACGAGATCTATTTAGCCGAATTGTTTACGGTTCGCGGATCTCACTGATTGTTGGGATCGGTGCTGTTGGTGTAGGATCGGTGATTGGCATTCTGTTAGGGCTGATCGCGGGCTATTTCGGTGGAACACTGGATTCGATCATCATGCGTCTGATGGATGCCTTGGCAGCTTTTCCTTTTATTCTGCTAGCCATCACATTGATGACGGTTTTAGGAACGGGTCTATTGAACGTGATCATCGCAGTTGGGATCGGAAATGTTCCCGGATTTGCCCGAATGATTCGCGGGCAAGTGCTGAGTGTCAAAGAAGAGTTATTTATAGAAGTAATCGAATCATTAGGTGCCAAACAAACACGAATTATTTTTAGTCATGTACTCCCCAACTGTCTGACACCAATCATTGTTTATGCAACGATGAGTGTCGCCGGTGCGATTATCTCTGAAGCAGCCTTGAGTTTTCTTGGCTTAGGGATCCAACCACCGACAGCTTCCTGGGGGAATATCTTAAAAGAAGGAAAAGACTATTTGATCATTGCTCCACATATTGCAGTCTTTTCAGGAATGTCTATCTTGCTTTCTGTTCTGGGATTGAATTTATTTGGCGATGGTTTAAGAGATGCGCTGGATCCGAAGACAAGATTGTAGGAAAGAGGAGAAGAGACTATGGAAAAAGAAACATTACTTTCAGTAGAAAATCTTTCCATTGATTTTGTCAGTGAAAAGAAAAGCGTTCGTGCGGTGGAAAATGTCAGTTTTGACATGAAGCAAGGAGAAGTACTAGGCATCGTTGGCGAATCCGGTTCTGGAAAGAGCGTAACAGTGACTTCTATCTTAAAACTGCTTCCCCAGAATGCTCGTTATGCTGAAGGAAAGATTTTATTTAAAGATAAAGATCTATTACCAATGAATGAGCGCCAGATCCGTTCGATCCGTGGCAATGAGATCTCAATGATCTTCCAAGATCCGATGACTAGCTTGAATCCCGTTTTTACTGTAGAAAACCAATTAGTAGAAGCGATTCGGCTACATCATAAAATGACCAAAAAAGAGGCCAAGGCCGAAGCAGTTCGTTTGCTGGGATTGGTCGGTATCAAAGAACCTGAAAAAAAGGTCAAACTGTATCCCCATGAATTTTCAGGAGGAATGCGTCAGCGGGTAATGATCGCTATGGCGATCTCATCAGCGCCGTCTTTGATCATCGCGGATGAACCAACGACCGCACTAGATGTGACGGTTCAAAAGCAGATTATTGATCTTTTAAAAAATCTACAAGAAAAAATCAATACCGGTATCGTCTTTATTACCCATGATCTAGAAGTGGTGGCAGATATTGCGGATAAGATCATGATCATGTATGCCGGAGAAGTGGTGGAAAGCGGCAGTACTGAGACGATCTTTAGAAATCCACTACATCCCTACACACGTTTGTTGATCAATGCAATTCCCAAAGAAAACAAAGAGAGTGGACGTTTACCTACGATTGCAGGAAACGTGCCGTCGCTAGCGGATATCCCTAAGAACGTTTGCCATTTTGCCGACCGAATTCCGTGGATCCCAAAAGAAGCGCATGAAAAAAATCCGCAATTACGGGAAGTTGAACCCGGACATTTTGTTCGTTGTACTTGTTACAAGCATTTCCATCTAAAAGAAGTGAAAGGAGGATAGGCGATGACAGCCACAGTGATTTTAGAGACAAAAGATCTAGAAAAGCAATATACGATCAAGAAAAAAACGCTTTTCAACAAACACCCGGAAACTCTGACCGCTGTAAATAAGGTTTCTTTAAAGATTCACACGGGAGAGACTTTAGGGATCGTTGGCGAATCTGGTTGTGGAAAATCTACCTTTGCTCGTTTGGTGACACGCTTGATCACTCCGACTGGTGGACAAGTATTTTTTGAAGAGGAAGAGTTGACCAAGCTTTCGCAGGAAGAGATTCGTGAAAAACGCAAGGATATTCAGATGATCTTTCAGGATCCTTATGCATCATTGGATCCGCGAAAACGAATATTGGCTATCTTGACCGAGCCTTTGGAGATTCATGGAATCGGGACAGCAAAAGAGCGTGAAGAACAAGCATTGGAAATGCTGGAAAAAGTTGGCTTACAGCGTTCTTATGCCACACGCTTTCCTCATGAATTTTCCGGCGGTCAGTGTCAACGGATCAATATTGCTCGGGCTTTGATGCTGCGACCCAAATTAGTGATCTGTGACGAACCTGTATCCGCTTTGGATGTTTCGATCCAAGCGCAGGTATTGAATTTATTATTAGATTTACAAGAAGAATTTCATTTAACGTATGTGTTCATCTCTCATGATTTGAACGTTGTCCGTTATTTTTGCGATAAAATCGCGGTGATGTACATGGGAGAAGTCGTTGAATACGGCGATGCTGAAAAAATCTATCAGCAACCTGAACATGCGTATACAAAAAAATTGCTGACAGCAATTCCTAAAAGTATAAAAACTGGTGAGGAGTGACACGATGTTTGACAAGGAACAACTAATTGAACTGGTGGCAAAACATCAGGAAGAATTAATTGAACTAACGGCTAAATTATTACAGATCCCAAGTGAAAATCCAGAAGGGGACACCCGCGAGATCACAAGCTTTATTGTGAACTACTTGAAAGAAAATGGCATTGAAGCCACAACCTATGAACCCGATCCGCATCGTTTTAATATCGTAGCTTCGATTGGCCCGAAAATTGGCAAAACCTTGATTTATTGTGGACATTCAGACACAGTTCCTGTTGGTGATTTAGAGCAATGGGAATTTTCTCCTTTTTCCGGGGAAATAAAAGATGGCTATTTGCTAGGTCGTGGAGCAAGTGATATGAAGGCTGGACTTGCGGGCTTGATCTTTACGACAGTGCTACTAAAAAGATACGAGGTCCCACTGGCAGGAGAACTCGTCTTGGCGATCGTTCCAGACGAAGAGAGCGGCGGTGATTTTGGTGTTCCTTGGTTATTGGAACAAGGAATCATCAAAGGAGACGGCTGTCTGATTGCAGAACCCTCTAGTGAGCTGAATCCAACGATTGGTCAAAAAGGTTCCTGCTGGTTCAAATTGACCGTCAACGGTGTTCCAGGACATGGAAGTTTAGCACCTTTTGTTGGAAAAAATGCGATCGTTGATGCGATTCGAGCGATTGAACGGATCCGCACTGTTACAGATTTGGACATCCAACCACCTAAAGAGTTGACCGAGCTATTAAAGGTTTCCAATGAGTATTTGATTGGCAATGAACGGGAAGAAACTCGTGGTGTTTTTGAAAAAATCACTTGTAATATAGGAACGATCGAAGGCGGAACGAGTGCCAATGTTGTGGCAGACAAATGTGTCGTCAATGTGGACTGTCGTCTGCCATTTGGAATCACTAACGAAGAAACAATGTCTTATATCAAAAAAGAGTTAGATGCTTTAGGAATCGATTATACGATTGAAAGCTTTGGCTTCAAGAGCTCAGCGAATTATACCCCTGCGGAGGATCCTGTTTGTCGAGCAATCGTTGACAATATCAGTTATGTACTGAAGGATCATGCCTACGGTGTCTTGCAGTGGGCCTGCAGTGATGCCCGTCACTTTAGAGAATATGATATTCCTGTGTTGCAATACGGACCTGCCGAGCTGGACACTATCCATGGATTCAACGAAAAAGTAAAGGTTTCTCAAGTCATCAATTCTGCAAAAGTCTATACTTTGGCGGCGATCGACTTTTTAAATGAATAGAGATAGGTGGGAAGCAGATGTCAGGAATGGAAATTCAAGATATATTTCAAGTAAGAACGATCAGTACGCCGGTGTATCATCCAAATGGAGAGTGTTTTTTGTATGTAGAACATCAAACCGATGAAGCCAGTGATCAGTATCTTTCTAAAATCTTTCTCTATGAATTTGCAACAAAAGCCAAGCATTGTCTGATCGAAGAAGGTTGGAACATTTCACCAACATGGAATAGAGAAGGAAGCGGCTTTTTATTTTTATCTACGAGAAATGGTGTGCAGCAAGTCTTTTATTATCAACTGTCTGATCAATCGATCAAACAGGTAACTGATGAAAAAGCTGGTGTGACAGCAGCTACTTGGCATCCAGACAGTCAGCAGTTTTTTTACACCACTTTGCGTACGACCAATCAACAGGTCGATCCGGATGTGTTCATTACAGATTCGATCAATTATTTGGAAAATGGTAGAGGGCTGGTTTCAAATCAGGATCATTCATTGATTTGTTTGACTTCGCTAGAACACTCGACAGTTGAAGAACTGACGACACACAGTGTTGGTTATGGGCTGAAAAAAAGTCTGTCGATTTCACCGGACGGTCAGTATTTAACCTTTGAAAACCGTTTGTCTACGGATGAATTCAATCAGGATTCAGGGGTTTTCCGCTTGAATCTTCAGACGAAGGAAATTGAAAGGTTGACTAAGGAGTTTGAGACAGGGATGTTTGGCGAACCGACCTATTCCAAAGGCGGACGTTATATCGGTATGATCGGAAGTCCAGTCAGCTACCATACGAGTAATCAGCTCAGTGTTTATGCCTACGATCTAAAGCAGGAGACATTGCAGGAATTGACCGCTTCATTGGACGCACAAGTCAGTGACTTTGCCGTCAGTGATTGTAAGGCAGGGCCTTCCAATGGTCTGCTGCAATGGTCGAACAGTGAACGTTGTTTCTTTACGCTGGTCAGCTTAGAAGGCAGAGTCAGCCTTTTTCGAGTAAGTGTAGATGGTTCTTGGCAAGAATTGGAAAAGATTGGACCGCACGTTACGGATTTTGCGATCCATCCAGAAAAGTCAGAAATGCTAGTTTGTGTCAGCTCGCCTCAAGAAGCTGCTCAAGTTTTTCGAGTAGATCTTTTATCTGAGGAGCAGGAATTGCTACTGTCTCCTAATGAGTTCTTGAGGGAAAGAGTCCAAGTGATTTATCAGAAGGTCGAATATCCAGCAAAAGATCACGGTCGTGTGCCGGGCTTTTTAGTCTTGCCAGAAGATTTTTCGAAAGAAAAAACGTATCCGTTGATCGTCAATATTCATGGCGGTCCGTATACGATGCATGCCGAGACCTTCCATCACGAAGTACAGCACATGGTCAGTCAAGGCTATCTGGTTTTATTGATCAATCCTCGGGGCAGCTTTGGTTATGGACAAACACATTTGGATGGTGTTGTTGGAAAATATGGTGAAGGGGATTATCAAGATCTCATGACCGCTGTTGATGGTGTTCTGTCAGATTATCCATGTATCGATCCAAACGCTTTGTTTGTGACTGGTGGTAGTTACGGCGGCTTTATGGTCAACTGGATCTTGACGAAAACCAAGCGATTCAAAGCAGCGATCACGCAACGGTCGATGTCTAATTTTGTTAGCATGATCGGTACTAGTGACATTGGCTATTATTTTTTTGTAGAAGAAAATGGCGCAGATATCTTGAATCCAGAGATCCTTTGGGAAAAATCACCACTGGCACACGTGAAAAATGTGGAGACACCGGTGCTCGTGATGCAGGCTGAACAAGATTATCGTTGTCCGATGGAACAGGCAGATCAGTGGTATCGAGCATTAAAATACCTAAAAAAAGAAGCGAAATTGATTCGCTTCAATCATTCTAATCATGAACTTTCTCGGACCGGAAGACCTAAGCTGCGGATCATTCGTCTACAAGAAATGATGAAATGGTTCGATGACTATCGTTAGACTTGGTTGATTTGCAGTGCTTTTTCTTTAAAGAAGCGATACGAAGTAAGATTCAGATCGTTTTCCGAAAGAACTGCCGAGATTTGGTTAGCGGTCATTTTGACCAGTTGCCCTAAGGCATTGATATCTTCTTCTTTTGTACGATAGGTCGGTTTAGCGATCGCTAGAGACCCAAGAATGACATCGTTGGAAAAAATCGGAGCCGCAATGGCCACGATGTCGGGAGTCACAATCTCTTTGCTGACGCACCAACCCTGCTCACGTGTTTCATTGAGTATTTTTTCCAGTGTAGGTACATTCAGGTGCGTTGTAGGTCTCAATTGATCAAAAGGACTCGTTAAGACAGACTGGATCTGTTCTTCTTCCAGATAGGCCAGAATCGCCCAATAGGAGGCACCGGAATAGAGAGGCATCGATTTATTCAAAGGAACAGCAAAGCTGACTTTATTGACGGGTTCGAAAGCATCGATCGTTGTGGCTTCCAAATGATCCAGTTTGACCAAATAAACGGATTCGCCGGTTTCTTGCATCAAATTATTTAAAAAGGGTTGAGTCAAGGTGGCGACATTGTATTTATCATAAGAAAGATAGCTGAACAGTGCAAGTGCAGGACCTATTTCGTACTGCTTTGTGTGCTGGTTTTTTATCAAATAACGATTTCGGACAAAGGTTTCGAGTATGCGGTAAACGGCGGTATGATTCATATCCAATTTACCGGCGATCTCTCGAACAGTCCATCGTTCATGTTCTTTTGTAAAGAGATTCAATACATTTAAAGACTGATTAAGTGTTTTTAACATAGCTGACCTCCGTTCTTCATAATAGCGTAGCTGATGGAGAGGTTTCTGTCAATGAGAGACCAGAGGCAACTGTGATTATATTTTAGAGGATTGGTGAAAGTGATATGGTATTAAAACAAGTAATGGAAGCAATCGATGTCATCGATTCCGCATATGTGAACGGAGCAGCAGTGGCTGCGCTTTTTGAAGAGTATCAAGGGGTAGAGACAACCGTAACCAAAGTTCAAGGAGAAGAAGGCTTTACAGAGTTTATCCGGATAACGATTCCCGGAAAAGCTGGGAAATCAACGGGTGGCAAATGCTCGACGCTCGGGATCGTTGGACGTTTGGGTGGAATCGGTGCTCGCCCGTCTCGCATCGGGATGGTCTCTGATGCTGACGGTGCAGTTGCGGCCGTTTCAGCTGCTCTAAAATTATGTGACATGCAAAAGAAAGGCGACATGCTGGATGGCGATGTGATCGTATCGACTCATATTTGCCCAGATGCTCCGACTGAACCTCATGAACCAGTTGATTTCATGGGTTCACCGGTGGATATTTTAACGATGAATAAATATGAAGTGATCGATGAGATGGATGCGGTCTTGTCCATAGATACAACCAAAGGCAACAATGTGATCAATCATAAAGGAATCGCAATCTCACCGACAGTCAAAGAAGGCTACATTCTAAAAATCAGTAGCGACCTGGTTCGTATTTTGGAAATGTCCACTGGTAGACTGGCAAAAACCTTTGTGGTGACGACGCAAGATATCACGCCTTATGGCAATGATGTCTATCATATCAATTCAATTTTACAACCAGCTGTTGCAACAGCCGCACCAGTTGTTGGCGTAGCAATTACTGCTGAAAGTGCAGTGCCTGGTTGTGGGACGGGAGCAAGTCATGAGGTCGATATTGCTGAAGCGACACGTTTTTCAATCGAAGTGGCAAAAGAATTCGGTAAGGGTACTTGCACGTTTTATGATGTTCCAGAATTTGCCCATCTGCAGGAGCTCTATGGAGACTTTAGTGTCTTGCAAACCTTAGGTAAAGGGAAATGAATCCACGGTTAGCTGTCATCACGATCGGTCAAGCTCCGCGAAAGGATGTTTTACCGATCTTACAGCAGTTTTTTTCGGAAGCAGATTTGCTCCATGTGGGGGTTTTAGATGAATTGTCAGCAGCAGAGATTCAGGCACTAGCGCCAGATACTTTGGAAGAGGGCTTGCTGACCTCTAAGCTGAGAGACGATACATCCGTCCGTTTGTCGAAAGAAAAACTATTACCCTTGCTTCAGGAACAGATTTTTCAGGTGGAAGAACAAGGCTGTGAGTTGATTTTTTTACTCTGCACAGGAACCTTTCCTGAATTGTGTACGAAAAACAGCTTCTTGATCGAGCCGGATAAATTACTAACGGCACTACTTGAGCAGCTGCATGAGGGTGATTTCAAGCTAGGAGTGTTGATGCCTTTAGCGGATCAGCAACAAGAAATTCTGCCAAAATATGAGAATATACGGGAGGTCGTATGTACGCATCTTTCTCCCTATGAAAGTCATACACCGGAAAAAATCCAGCGAGTGGTCGCTTTTTTTGAACAAGAACAGTGTGATTTGATTCTTTTAGACTGTATGGGTTATTCACTTGATTTAAAAGAAACGATCGTTCAGGCAACGCAGACAAAAACAATCGTTTCTAGTCAATTGATCAGTGCCTTGTTAGCTCAATTTTAAATAAAAACTGTAGACAAGTGCTGGAACAACGTATTTGTCCACAGTTTTTATTCGTCTAAAGATTTTTTTAACAGTCATTAAAAAAGTAGCTTAATGTTGATTCTTTTTAAAGTTATACTTATCTTGTGCCTGGAGTCACTAGGAAAAAACAGGACTGGAAATCAAAAAACAAGATGCGTATAATACGAATTAAAGGAAAGGGGAATCAGCAAGTGGAATTTATGTTGGACACAGTCAATATCGAGAAGATCCGTTACTATCAGTCAGTATTGCCTTTAGCAGGGGTGACCTCCAATCCATCGATCATCAAGCAGGAGGGAAAAATCGATTTCTACTCACACTTGAAAGAGATCCAAACAATTATTGGGGATGCAAGTTTGCATGTACAGGTGGTTGGTGAAAGCGTCGAGGAGATCATTGCCGATGCAGAGGCAGTCGTTGAACAGCTGGGCAAAGAGACTTACATTAAGATCCCGGTAAATGATAACGGTTTATCCGCGATCAAGCAGCTGAAAGCACAGGGCTTCAAGATTACAGCAACGGCGATCTATACAGAATTTCAAGGCTATTTGGCGATCGCTGCCGGGGCCGATTACTTGGCACCTTACTACAATCGCATGGAGAATTTGAACATCGACTCTTCAGATATCATTGAGGCTCTGGCAGCAGAGATCACTCGTACCCAGGCGACCAGTAAAATTTTGGCAGCAAGCTTCAAGAACGTCGCTCAGGTCAATCAAGCAATCCGCAAAGGTGCACAAGCGATCACCGCGGGACCAGATATTTTTGCACAGGCACTAGGCATGCCTTCCATCGAAAAAGCAGTCACAGACTTTCATGATGACTGGCGAAAAACCTTTGAGACAGAGACGATTGCCAAATTGTCGTAAAAAAGATAGAATCGATCATTGAAGAATCTCCTGCTAAGACCGGGGATTCTTTTGCTGTTTTTGAATGATAGAGTAGAGCAGCGACTGATAAATATTACTGGTTAAATAAATGATGGACCAAGACTGTTGTTTCAATTAATACATCTTTTTTCTGGTCAGACAAAAAAGACTGTCTTAATTTTTTTGCGCATTCGCCTATAATGAAAGCGTAATCAAAAGATAGGAGTGAAACAAATGACAGATTGGTTAAAGATTGGCGGCAAGACAGTTGTCGTAACGGGTGGTTCTTCAGGAATTGGAAAAAGTATCGTAGAAAGCTTACTTGAACAAAAGGTCAATGTAGCAAATTTCGATATCTCAGATTCCGACTTGACTCATGAACAGCTGCTGTTTGTCAAAGTGGATGTTACCTCACGACAAGAAGTAGAAGCTGGTGTCGAAAAAGTGCTGGAAAAATTCGGTACGATCGATGGATTGGTCAATAATGCTGGAATCAACATTCCTCGTTTATTGGTGGACAAGAAGGATCCTCATGGTCAATATGAACTTTCTGATGAAGTGTTCGACAAGATCACAGCCATCAATCAAAAAGGTTTGTATTTGATGAGTCAAGCTGTGGGACGCGTACTAGTTGAGAAAGAAGCTGGGGTTATCATCAATATGTCTTCTGAATCAGGAATCGAAGGATCAGAAGGACAAAGCCCTTACGCAGCAACAAAAGCTGCTGTCAACAGTTACACACGTTCTTGGGCCAAAGAATTAGGCAAGTCCAATATTCGGGTTGTAGGGATTGCACCAGGGATCATGGAGGAAACTGGCTTGCGTACCTTAGCGTATGAAGAAGCACTGGCGTATACTCGCGGGATTTCTGTCGATCAGTTACGTGCAGGGTACTCAAAAACAAGTACGATCCCATTAGGCCGTAGCGGAAAATTGAACGAAGTCGCAGATTTAGTATGTTATTATTTGTCTGACCGGGCAAGCTATATTACAGGTGTTACAACAAATGTAGCTGGAGGTAAAACTAGAGGATAGAAGCGGGGATGAGAAATGGCGATAGTGAATCGTTGGTACCAAGTTTTACAATTGCTAGTTACCCACAGGGAGATGACCGTCGGCGACCTACAGAACAAATTAGAAACAAGCCCGCAAACTATTCGCAAAAGTGTGGATTCTCTGAATGAAGAATTACTTGGAATCGCACATATTATTCAGAAGAAGAATGGCTTTCATCTGGAGATCGATGACTTTGATCAGTTTGATGAGGTCATGGCGGGCAGTTTAAAGCACAACAGTGACTTCAACTCTTCCAGTAAACGCATCGCATTCATTCTTCGGCAATTGATCGAAGCAAAAGGTTTTTTGTTGATCGACGATTTGTCGGAGGCACTAGATGTTAGTCGAGGAACCGTTGCAAAAGACATTCGTGGAATGAAGGAACTGATCCAACCTTTGGATGTAGAGGTGATTGGCACGCCTAACAGAGGTATGCGGATCGAAGGTAGTGAATTCGATCTACGTTTGCTTCATATCTACCATGTACAGGAATACTTTGAAGAAACCTTTTTACAAGAGGAAACCAACCTGTTGATTCAACAGCTGACAAAAGAATCGGGGATCGGCAAACATCAGGGAACATTGCTGCGTAAAGTCGTTTCGATCGTCATGCAACGTATTCTGGACAAGCATGAATTGACAGCTTTACCGACAGGATACAAGAATTATATTCAAGGGAATAGCTGTATTGAAGAAATGATCGGTCATCTAGAACTGACTTACAGTATGACCTTCAATCATTGGGAAAGAGAATTTATTAGTTTTCCGTTCAACATGAATGCCAATGAGATTCGAAGAAAAGAATTGATAGACGAAACAGATCTGCGCAGCTATTTTGATCGCATGATGCAGAAGATTCATGAGGTTGTCGTTGTAGATATCCATGAAGAAACACTTTTTCAGGAGATGCAAGACCACTTGCGTTATATGGTCAATCGTTTAATTTTCCGAATCGAATTTCACGATTTGTTTTACGGTGAGATCGAAACTCAATATCCCTTTGCCTATGAACTGGCAAAGCTTGGTTTGCAGGAGCTGGGAAAATTGCTCGATCGACCGATTCCGTCTGTTGAATACAGCTACTTGGCCTTGTATTTTGAATTGGCTTTGCGTCATCAAACGAACGAAACAGCTCAAAAAGAAATCGCGGTCGTTTGCAGTACAGGACGAGGAACGGCCTTGATCATTTGTCGTCAATTGGAAAAGGTTTTGGGTTCCGGGATAAAAATCACGCATTTTTCTGAAGAGATCTATGAACAGCAGGATTTGAATCAATACTTTGCTATTTTTACAACGATTCCTTTGAAAAATGTGGAGGAGCGCACGCCAGTCATTCATTTGACAAACCTGTTCAATGACAACTGGCTCCACGATGAGTGGGAAAAAGCGAAGCAGTCTCGGGCAAAGGGAATGAAGGATCTGTCCTTGCATTTTCATTTACTGAACAATGATCAAAGTTATAGCAAGAATCTGCAGAAAATGATCGGACCTTTGCAAAAACAAGGCTTGGTCGATGATCAGTTCCAGCAGCGAATCTTCGAGCGAGAGGAAAGATATACGACGATCTTTGAAGATGGGATTGCTTTTCCACATACGATCAATCCTGCATCCGACCAGATCATTCTCTCGGTAGGTGTCTTTCCAGAAACCTTCGTCACCAGCGAAGGGGCAGCAGAAGTTGTCTTTTTATTAGCAATACCGGAGAACTTGACGGAAAAAGTTGAAACAGAATTATTGCAATTATACGATAAATTTTTTGCAGTCGTTGGAAATCCAGAATTAAGAGCAGAACTTTGTCAACAAAAGGACCTATCATCCTTGAAAGAATGGATGAATGGAAAGGGGATCATATCATGAGTTTTATTTATGTATTTGGCGCATTTGCGGCCGGAGCGTACTTGCTGCAGATCCTATTAGGGATGCAGCAGATCAAACATTTCAATCAAGTCTATCAGGAAATGAAGCGAATGGGTAAAGTCGCAATTGGGCGACGCTCCGGTAGAGTAAAGGCAGGGACCATCGTCTTGTTTGCGGTAGCGAAAGACGGCACGATCCTAGATGCCCGTAAGATACAGGGAGTAACCGTTCTTGCTAAATTTCGACCACTTCCAAACTATGTAAATGAAGATATCCATTATATCGATAAATACCATCCATTTGTTCGGAAAGAAAACAAACTGATGCAACAGGCAATGGAAAATGCTCGGGAGATCTTTTTACGAGTGGAAGCCGGTAATTATCAAGAGGAACAACCGGCATCTCCATTTAACAGCGCAAAAATACAGTTGAGCTTATGGAAAAATCAAATACAAACAAAAATGAAGAGGAGTGTTGAGTAATGACGTATATTACAAGTTTTGCAGAAGGGTTTATGAACCTGTTCCAAACAGGAGCAGAAACGTTCATTTCCTGGATGACGGGGATCGTCCCAGTCGTTTTGATGCTGATGGTGGCGATGAACACATTGATTGCCTTTCTAGGAGAGGAACGTGTAACCAAGGTAGCTCGTCTGTCTGCTAAAAATCCATTTACAAGATATTTAGTCCTGCCTTTCTTATCTGCCTTCATGCTAGGAAATCCGATGTCCTTTACAATGGCTCGTTTCTTACCTGAATACTATAAACCAAGCTATTATGCAGCGCAGGCACAATTTTGTCACACAAGTAATGGCGTTTTCCCACACATCAATCCAGGTGAATTATTCGTTTGGCTAGGTATCGCACAAGGGATCAGTGCTTTAGGATTGAACACCATGGAATTAGCGATCCGCTACATGTTTGTCGGAATCGTGATGAACTTTATTGGTGGCTGGGTAACAGACTTTACAACAGCGTATGTGTGCAAACAGCAGGGCATCACTTTGAGTAAGACAGTCAAAGCGGCGATAGACTAGAGAGGAGCAAACAAAATGACTTATAATAGTATTCGAGTAACTAAAGGAAACGGTGGTTTTGGTGGTCCCTTAGTGATCACGCCAACCGAAGAAAAACATAAATTCATTTATATCACAGGCGGCGGAGAAAAACCGGCAATCGTTGACAAAATTGCTGATTTAACAGGAATGGAAGCAGTCAATGGCTTCAAAACGTCGATTCCGGATGAGGAGATCGCTTTGGCGATCGTCGACTGCGGCGGTACGTTACGCTGTGGTATCTATCCAAAAAAAGGGATTCCGACGATCAATATCGTACCAACAGGGAAAAGTGGCCCATTGGCACAGTATATCACTGAAGAAATCTATGTTTCTGCTGTAGGATTGAATCAGATCACCTTAGCATCAGCAGAGGAAGCAGCAGCTCAGCCAGTAGCAGAAAAAGAACGCGAATATAAATACGATACAAGCAAAAAAATCACTGAACAGCGTGCCGAACAACAAAGCTTTATTGCCAAAATCGGTATGGGTGCTGGTAAAGTAGTGGCTACCTTCAATCAGTCTGCTCGTGAAGGTGTGCAAACAATGCTGAACACAGTTATTCCATTTATGGCTTTTGTCTCCTTATTGATCGGTATCATCCAAGGTTCAGGAGTCGGTGAATTCTTTGCGAATATCATGGCACCGCTAGCTGGCAATGTCGTTGGTTTAGTGATCATTGGTTTTATCTGCTCACTGCCATTCCTATCTCCATTATTGGGACCTGGAGCTGTTATCAGCCAAGTTATCGGAACATTGATCGGGGTAGAAATCGGTAAAGGAAATATCCCGCCGCAGCTTGCTCTACCCGCTTTGTTTGCGATTAATACACAAAATGCCTGTGACTTTATCCCAGTTGGTTTGGGATTGGAAGAAGCCGAAGCAGAAACAGTTGAAGTTGGCGTACCTGCTGTCTTGTATTCTCGTTTCTTGAATGGTGTTCCCCGCGTACTTGTTGCCTGGTTGGCAAGTTTCGGTTTGTATAGCTAATTTGTTTTTTAGGAGGTTGCAAAATGACAGTATTTCATACAACAGTGCTTTCGATCGGACCGGAGGCAGAATTATTCAAAGAAGAAAAAATGGTGATCTTGTTTGGTAAAGATGCACCAGAATCATTGGCAGATTACTGCTACAATATCGAGGTACATCCTACCAGCGGTGAGATCGAAGCTGGACAGACGCTAGTCATCGGTGATCAGAGCTATCAGATTACTTCCGTTGGCAATGTGGTACGCTCGAATCTGGAAAAATTAGGTCATATTACCATCAAGTTTGATGGTTCGACAACACCAGAACTACCTGGTACTCTTTATGTAGAAGAAAAAGCAATGCCGGAACTAACGATCGGCACGCAAGTCAAGATTCAATAACACAAAGGGACTGTGACATAAAGAAAAACAAGATGAAAATATCCGAACAATTTAGAAGAAAGATCACTAAGCTTAGGTGAATTTGCGCTGAGGACCATTTGGACCGCAAGAGCAATCTTCTACTGTTCGGATATTTTACCGTTGAATGCTGGGTGTCATAGTCTTTTGAGAGTGGAGAAGGGGAAGGATAAAAGCAATGATCGATACAATTATTTTTGATATGGATGGCGTAATCGTCGATTCAGAGTATACATTTTTACGCTCTAAAACAGAAATGTTGCGAGAAGCAGGGCATGATAAAGAGGAATCTTATCAATTTCAATTCATGGGAACGACGGCAGATTTTATGTGGCAAACCATGAAAGACGAGTTGAGTCTCCCCTTGTCTGTACCAGAATATATTGAAGAAATGGATCGTCGTCGGGAAGCCATCATGAAGGAAGACGGTGTTAGAGCCATCCCTCATGTCGGTGAACTGATCCAGTCCTTGGCCACAGCCGGGTTTAAACTAGGCGTCGCCTCTTCCTCACGGCAAGTGGAAATTGAAGCGAATCTTGAAGAATTAGGGTTACTCCGCTATTTTTCAACGGTTCTTAGCAGTGAAGAGGTTGAGAATTCCAAACCAGCACCAGATGTTTTTCTGAAGGTTGCCGAATTACTGGATGCCAAGCCAGAAAGTTGTCTGGTTTTTGAAGATACAGGCAATGGCAGCCGGGCAGCTAAAGCTGCGGGAATGTATTGTATTGGATTCGCCAATCCTGAGTTTCCTCCACAAAAGCTAGTGGCAGACGAGGTGATTCAGGATTTTCGCACTATAGATGTTGAAGGATTGAGAACCAAAGGATAAAAAAAGATGAGCGTGGGCTCATCTTTTTTGCTATTCGATCACTAAAATACCTTCTTTTAAAGCAAATGGATTGTTTTCATTGATGTGGTCGTAGAACATGACGCCATTTAGATGATCCAGTTCATGTTGGACGACAATCGCAGAATAATTTTTTAGGCGAATTTTTTGCTGCTCGCCATCTTCGTTGAAGTAAGTCAAAGTGATTCGTGCTGGACGAGGAACATAGCCTGGGACTTCCCGATCTACAGATAGACAGCCTTCACCATCAGCCAAGCAGGCTTCTTGTACTGAATGACTGACGATTTTTGGATTGTAGAGAACTGCTTGGAAGTCGGGCTCCTCGCGTTCTGGATCAGAACTAGGAACTAAGACAGCCGTCATGCGTTTTGCGACATCTACTTGAGGAGCAGCTAATCCTACGCCCCCTCGCAAATCTAGTTCTTCTGCCTTTACAGGATCTTGACTATTTTCTAAAAACTCCATCATATCTTTTCCTAATTGACGATCTTCCGCACTCAATGGAAAAGAGACTTCTTCAGCAACCTTGCGTAAAGTAGGATTGCCTTCGCGAATAATATCATCCATTGTAATCATTGATGATGTATCTCCTCTCAACTATAAATTCGTATGTATTTTTTTGTGTGTCCATTTCATAGTGTAACACAAAATAAATAGAGAAGTGAGTGGAAAGTTCCTGATTAAAAGAGAATAAAAAGTAGATGTATTATTTCTTTGCACAAACGTGATTTCGGTATAACTTTATTGGTAAGAGTGCGTTTTTATGTTATTGTGAGTATATAAAAATTGAGGAGGAATACTATTGAAAGACGTTGAAGATAAGCTGTTGGTACAGATTGCTCAGATGTATTATCAAGAAGACAAAAATCAAAGTCAAATTTCAAAAGAATTGAATATCCATCGAAGCACAATCAGTCGGTTGCTGAAAAAATCACGTGAAGAAGGCATTGTAAATATTTCGATCAACTATGATCTGGCTGGAACTTATTCATTAGAAAAAGCATTGGAAGCAAAATACGGATTATTGAAAGCCATTGTTGTTCCAACAGCCGTAGACATCCAATCGTTGCAAAAAGTTCAATCGCTAGGACGAGCTGCAAATGAATTTTTGCAGTCTGTTTTGATTGACGATATGAACATAGGTTTCTCATGGGGACAGGCAATGTCGGTTGTTTCCGAAGAGCTAGAAGATATCACGGCACAAAATCTTACCTGTATCCCGCTGATCGGTGGACCATCTGGCCGTCTGATCAGTGAGTACCACGTAAATACGATCACCTACAAAGCCTCAAAAAAATTAAATGGGAAAGCTTTATTGATTGATGCGCCAGCCTTTCCAGAGACGAGAGAATTGAAGGAAGCCTTGCTGGCAAATGAGTTCAATCAGGAACTACTTCGGCAGTGGAAAAAACTTTCTGTTGCGATTTTTGGTATTGGGAGTCCCCGCATCAAGGACAGTGATCGTTGGCAATTTTTCTATGGCGAAGATGTGTTTAGCAAGCTACATACTAAGGTAGCGGGAGATGTCGTTTCTCGATTTTATGATTTTAATGGCAAACATATCCCGAATGATCTGGATGACCGTTTGATTGGTATTTCAATCGAAGATCTAAAAACAACGCAATATCGAATTGCTGTTGCTGAATCGTTGGACAAAGTGGAAGCGATCAAGGCAGCATTAATCGGCGAATATATGAATGTGTTGGTAACGACTCAGGAAACAGCAGAAGCTATTTTGAAAGAGTAAATTTAAAGTAGAGCACTAGGTCAAATCCTAGTTTACTCTACTTTTTTTATTTCCTCATTTATCACATATGTGATTGATCAGTAAAAAACTTGAAAAAATCATTGACAAACGCTTACAACGATATTATGATGAACTCGTAACTAATGTTAAAACAAAATCACAAATGTTAGGAGAGGTTCGATGAATTGGTTAGAAGTAGCAGGAAAAACAGTCATTGTCACAGGAGGATCATCAGGTATTGGAGCAGCAATTGTCAAAGAACTTTGCGATTTAGGTGTCTATGTAGTAAATGCAGATATTAAAGATGGTGAATTTAAGCACAAGAACTTGGCGTTTGTAGAAACAGATGTTACCTCGAGAAAATCAGTTGAAGCGACGGTTGAAAAAGCGGTCGAGCTCTTTGGGAAATTGGACGGGGTAGTCAATAATGCCGGTATCAATATTCCTGCGTTGCTGGTGGACGAAAAACAAACAGAAGACGGCAAGTTTGAGATCAACGATGAGCTATTTGAAAAAATCACGAATGTGAATCAAAAAGGTTTGTATTTGATGAGTCAGGCAGTCGGCAGAAAGTTAGTCGAACAGGGAAATGGTGTCATCATCAACATGTCTTCTGAAAGTGGAGTGGAAGGATCCGAAGGTCAAAGTGCTTATGCGGCAACAAAAGCTGCTGTCAACAGCTATACACGTTCCTGGGCTAAAGAGTTGGGTAAAAAAGGAATCCGTGTTGTTGGAATCGCGCCAGGAATCATGGAGGAGACAGGATTGAGAACGCTTGCCTATGAAGAGGCACTGGCTTATACCCGCGGAAAAACTGTTGATGAACTACGGAAAGGATACAGTCAGACAAGTACGATCCCACTGGGAAGAAGTGGAAAATTAACGGAGGTTGCCGATCTAGTTGCTTACTTCCTGTCTGATCGTTCCAGCTATATCTCAGGTGTGACCGTGAATGTTGCGGGTGGTAAAACGAGAGGATAGGAGAGAAAAATATGACTGACGTACTTTTAGTAGCCCATGGAAAGCTAGCGCAGGAAATGAAAAATTCAGCAGAAATGATTTTTGGTGAACTGCCAGAATTCTATACAGTTGAGTTTTTACAGGAAGACGGTTTTGATTCCATTAAAGAAAATATTTCGAGTCTATTAGATCAAGCAGGAGAGTCTGTTTTGATTTTGGCTGATTTATTTGCAGGAACGCCCTTCAATGCTTGCTGCGGATTAGCGATGGAATATGCGGATAAAGAGATTGAGATTCTTTCTGGCATGTCTTTGCCATTGGTTTTGGAAACAGCGGCTATGCGCAGCAACAAAACACCGAAAGAAATCGTTGATTATTTATTGGCTGCATGCAGTGACACAGTACAAACTTTTGTACTGGATGAGGAAGAAGACGAGGAGGAACTTTAATGGAAATCAGATTAGCAAGAATTGATGATCGCCTGATTCATGGACAAGTTGTAACTGTTTGGGCAAAAGAAGCAGGAGCCGGCCGAATCATTGTTGCAAGTGATGAAGTAGATAATGATAATATCCGTAAAACGTTAGTAAAAAGAGCAGCACCTCCTGGAATCAAAGTAAATGTCGTGGGGTTGGAAAAGGCAGTTCGTGTTTATAAAAATCCGAAATATGCACAAGAGACAGTGTTCTTCTTGTTTACCAATCCTTTAGAGGTGCTTGCACTAGTTGAAAATGGTGTGCCGATCAAATCGATCAATATTGGTGGAATGCAGTACAAAACAGGACGTACGCAGATCACTAAAGCAGTCTCTGTTGACAAGGAAGAAGCTGAAGCGTTCAAAAAATTAGCAGAGCTAGGAGTAGAACTTGATTTACGGAGTGTTGTCAGTGATCCAAAAGTAGACTTTGGATCAAAACTTAAGGAAGCAAGCTTTTAAAAGGGGGAAAAAACATGGAGTTATCAGTTATTCAAATTATTTTGATTTTTCTATTTTCCAGTATTGCCGGAATGGGAAGTGTTCTGGATGAATTTCAAACACACCGTCCCATTATTGCATGTACAGTGACCGGACTGATTTTAGGAGATATGACTACTGGTATTATTTTAGGCGGAACCTTGGAGTTGATTGCACTGGGTTGGATGAATATCGGAGCAGCACAATCACCCGATTCCGCTTTGGCGAGTACGATCTCAACTATTTTAGTTGTGGTAGGAAATCAAAGTATCCAAAACGGGATCGCAGTTGCTTTACCTGTTGCGGCAGCCGGTCAAGTGTTGACTGTCATCGTGCGAACGATTACCGTTGCCTTCCAGCATGCGGCAGACAAAGAGGCAGAAAAAGCCAATTTCAAACGGATTATTTTCCTACATTTTAGTGCACTATTCGTTCAAGCTTTGCGTGTAGCAATTCCTTCTACCATGGTCGCTGCCTTTGTGAGTGCTCAGATGGTGGAAAATATGCTGTCAGCGATTCCTGAAGTTGTTACTGGAGGATTGGCTGTAGCTGGTGGATTTATCGTTGTAGTTGGTTATGCGATGGTCTTGAACATGATGAGTGTCAAATATTTAATGCCGTTCTTCTTCCTAGGTTTTGTTCTGGGTGGCTACTTGAACTTCAGCTTGTTATCTTTTGGGGTCGTAGGTTTGATCATGGCGTTGATCTATGTACAATTGAATCCGAATTTCAATAAGCAGGCTGCCGTAGCTCATGCTACTAATGTGGATGTTTATGACGATTTAGATGATGAATTAGAAGACTAAAGGAGAGTTGAAGATGGAAAATAATAATCAAGTTGTAACAGTTGGATCAAAAATCACTAAAAATGATTTAGTACGGACTTTCATTTATTCGAATTTTCAACAGGCGTCCTTTAACTATGAGCGGATTCATGCGCTGGCTTTTTGTGTAGATATGATCCCAACGATTCAGCGGGTATATGAAACGAAAGAGGAGCAAGCAGAAGCGTTGAAACGTCATTTGGTCTTCTTTAATACGACACCGGCAGTTTGTGGTCCAGTTATTGGTGTAACGATGGCGATGGAAGAGGCTCGAGCGACCGGTTCAGATATCGATGAAGGAACGATCAATAGTTTGAAGGTTGGTCTGATGGGACCTTTGGCTGGAGTAGGTGATCCGCTGGTATGGGGAACGCTACGTCCAATCACAGCAGCGATTGGTGCTTCGCTGGCACTATCAGGAAACGTGATGGGTCCCTTGCTTTTCTTCTTTGCCTTCAATGCGGTACGAATTGCGATGAAGTGGTTTGGTTTGACCTATGGTTTCAAAAAAGGGATGGATATCGTCCAAGATCTATCTGGGAATTTGTTGCAAAAACTAACAGAAGGCGCAACGATCCTAGGGTTATTCATTATGGGTGTTTTAGTAACAAAATGGACAACGATCAATGTACCGTTAGTGATCTCAGAAACAATAGGTCCAGATGGAGAGGCAGTTATCACCACTGTGCAAAATGTCTTGGATGATTTAGTTCCTGGCTTGTTGGCTCTTGGCTTAACCTTGCTGATGATGCGTTTGTTGAAGAAAAAAGTAAGTCCGATCGTGTTGATCTTTGCTTTGTTTGCCGTAGGGATCCTTGGCTATGCTCTAGGCATTTTGGGATAAGGACTATTTAGGATAAGGAAAAAAGGGAAAATAAACTCAAGGGAGAGAACAGTATGAAGACAAAAGCAGTACGTTTATATGGAAAAAAAGATTTGCGCTTGGAAGAATTTGAGTTACCAGCAATCAAAGAAGATGAAATACTGGCTTCTGTTGTTACAGACAGTATTTGTATGTCTACTTGGAAGCTGGCCAATCAAGGGGAAGATCACAAGAAAGCACCGAATGATGTTGCGAAAAATCCTATCATTGTAGGACATGAATTTTGTGGAGAGATTTTAGAGGTCGGTAAAAAATGGCAAGGTAAGTATCAAGAGGGTGAGCGTTATGTTGTTCAGGCGAATCTGCAGCTACCGGATCGCCCAGACTGTCCGGGCTATTCTTACGCTTATACAGGAGGAGATGCTACCTACATTGTGATCTCCAAAGATGTTATGGAACAGGATTGTCTGATTCCGTATAAAGGAGAGACCTACTTTGAAGGTTCTTTGATCGAACCGTTGTCTTGTGTCATTGGTGCGTTCGAAGCTAATTATCATTTAGTTGAAGGAAGCTACGAGCATAAAATGGGGATCAAACCAGACGGGAATCTGCTGATCATGGGAGGAACCGGACCAATGGGCTTATTGGCTATTGATTATGCCTTGCATGGACCGATCAAACCTAAACATATAGTCGTTACTGATCGTGACCAAGAAAAACTGGATCGAGCAGCCAAATTGTATCCAAGTCAAAATGGTACAACTGTGACTTATGTGAATGTTGCTGATGTGAAGGATCAAGTTCCAGTCTTGAAAGAACTAGTGGAAGGCGCAGGATTTGATGATGTGTTTGCCATGGTTCCTGTACCGGGAGTTGTTACAGATGGCTCAAAACTATTGAATCCGGATGGTTGTCTAAATTTCTTTGCCGGACCTCAAAACAAGGATTTCTTTGCTGAAGTGAATTTTTATGATATTCATTATTCGTTCATGCATTATGTAGGAACTTCTGGTGGGAACACAGAAGATATGCGTAAGGCAGTGAAATTGATCGAAGAGAAAAAAGTTCATGTAGCAAATGTGGTCACACACATCCTTGGATTGGATGCTGTCACAGAGACTACCTTGAATCAGCCAGCGATTGGCGGAGGGAAGAAGCTTGTGTATACGCATAAGGAAATGCCTTTAATGAAGTTAAGTGAACTAGATCAAGCAAGTGAACTTCATAAGATTTTAGCAGAAACAGACGGTATTTGGAGCAAAGCTGCAGAAGAATACATTCTTAAAAATCAAAAAGAGATTTAATAACAATTATTAAGAAAGAGTTGAAGGTAGAGATGCCTTTGACTCTTTTCTATTGAGAACAAAGATAGAAAGTACTCTATTTTTATCTTCACATTTTTTGCAATTCTTTTTTCTTGCAAGTTCTTAATATTCGCGTATAATGACACAGTGTCACATGACAGATTGTCATAAATAACAAAGGAGGATAAATATGCCAACGGAAACTTTTTTTAATTTACCGAAAGAAAAACAGCAGCGTATCCTGTTGGCAGCCAAAAAGGAATTTTCACGGGCTGCATTGAAGGAAGCGTCGATTGCCAATGTTGTCAAAGATGCAGAGATTCCTCGTGGGAGTTTTTATCAGTATTTTGAAAATAAAGAAGACTTGTATTATTACTACTTTCATCAAGTGCGCAGAGACAGTCATCGTTATTTGATCCATTCGATCCAAGAGGCAAATGGAGATATTTTTGTCGGATCTGAGGCTTTCTTTGCGCATTTGATCCCGGAGATTTTTGTAGGCGAGCATGCGCATTTTTATAAAAATATGTTTATGACTATGGATTATCACGGCTTTCGAAAAGTTACGCCTCACATTGAAAAGCAAGCAAAACCACACATTCATGAAAAGAAAAAAGAACAGAAAGAGCTTTTGGATGTGATTGATCGATCGCTTCTGAAAGTCAAAGATGATCATGAGTTACACCTGCTTTTACAAATGTTGATGCATATCGGTTTTACTTCTGCTGCAGATGGGTACCGTCGAGCAGTCAATGGACAGTACGATGTGGAAAAGACACTTGAACGTATTCAATGCAAGCTTAATTGGTTGAAAAGCGGTGCAAGAAAGGATTTGGATAGATGATAAAAATTTGGAAAAAAATCTCCATGACTTCTGCAATTATGGCAGTCGTTTTTATGGTGGTTCAAGTAATCTCGGATTTATATCTGCCAACACTGACATCAAATATTATTGATAAAGGTGTTGCTGTTGGAGATATTGATTATATTTGGCAGACAGGGATATACATGATTAGTTTCTCATTGATCAGTATCGTTGCTGCTGTTGGAAATACTTATTTTGCAACAAGGGAATCACAGAAGTTAGGAAAAGAGCTTCGGACAGATATCTATCATAAAGTAGAAGGAGCTTCTGTAAGAACGTTTGATAAATATGGGACAGCTTCCTTGATCACACGGACGACCAATGATGTCAATCAGATTCAATTGGTTACTCAAATGTTTTTGCGAATGATGATCAATGCCCCGATCACATTGATTGGTGCAAGTTTTTTGGCTTATCGTAAAGATCCTCAATTAACGAAAATCTTTCTAGTGGTCATCCCGGTCATTTTGGTCGCGATCGGTGGAATCATGTATTTTGCTGTGCCGCTATTCAAGAGTATGCAAAAGAAGACCGACCGTTTGAATTTGGTTTTCCGTGAAGGCTTGACAGGAGTACGGGTCATTCGTGCTTTTAACAAAACAAATTATGAAGAAAACCGCTTTGACGAGGCCAATAAAGACTATTCACAAACAGCGGTCAAGGTAAACACGATTGTTGCTTTGATGATGCCTTTAATGACCTTGATCATGAGTGGGACCAACATTGCGATCACTTGGTTTGGTGGTCATTACATTGCAGATATGACTTTGGAAGTCGGAAATCTGATTGCGTTTATGACGTATGCTATGCAAATTTTGATTAGCTTTTTGATGCTTTCAATGATTTTTGTGATGGTCCCAAGAGCACAAGCCTCGGCGGATCGGATCAATGAAGTGCTTGAGGAAAGTGATGAGATTACGGATGTTCAACGGCCTGCAGCAATTACTCATCAAGGAACACAGGCAAGCTTGAATTTTGAACAAGTGGATTATCGTTTCCCTGGAGCTGAAAAGCTGGCTTTAGAGAAGGTAGATTTTTCGGCTACTTCAGGTCAAACCGTGGCGATTATCGGTGGTACAGGTTCCGGGAAAACCACACTAGTCAATCTATTGCCTCGTTTGTATGATGTGGAATCAGGGGAGATCACCCTCAATGGACAGGATATTTCACAAGTTACTCAACATGATCTGCGAGAAATGATTGGTTTCGTTCCACAAAAGGCTGTTCTTTTTTCGGGAACGATTCGTGAGAACATGTGCTATGGCCGTTCCCAGGCTGCGGAGGAAGAGATTTGGCGGGCACTGGAAATTGCGCAAGCTAAAGATTTCGTCGAAGGATTGGCAGATGGACTAGATAGTCGCGTGGAACAAAATGGTGGGAATTTCTCAGGAGGGCAGCGTCAACGTTTAGCGATTGCTCGAGCACTGATCAAAGAAGCAGATGTTTATGTCTTTGATGATTCTTTCTCAGCACTGGACTTTAAGACAGATGCCAACTTACGCAAAGCGTTAAAAACTTCGATGACAGAAAGTATCCTTGTGATCGTTGCACAGCGGGTCAGCACAGTAATGGATGCGGACATGATCTTGGTTTTGGATGAAGGGAAAGTTGTTGGACAAGGAAGGCATGAAGACTTGTTGGCATCCAATCCAACCTATCAAGAGATCGTGCATTCGCAATTGAGAGAGGAGGATCTGCATGAGTAAAGAGCAAAGACAGCCGGGACGTAATCATGGTGGAGGTCCTGGACACGGCTTAGGTATGAGTGTAGAAAAAGCAGGCGACTTTTGGGGAACGACCAAGCGCTTGTTCCGTTACATGTCGACACGTTCCTACGCGATTTTGTTGGTATTCGTATTAGCAATCGCTGCTGTCGTCTTTCAGATCCAGACACCTAAAGTTCTCGGTCGGGCAACCACAGAGATTTTCAAGGGTGTGATGGCAGGGATGAAACAGATCCAAGCAGGTGAACAAATCGCCAGCTTCCCGATCGATTTTGGAAAAATTGGCGAGATCATTTTCATCGTGATCGGTATGTATCTGATCTCAGCAGTCTTCAACTTTCTGCAGCAGTTTATTATGACGCGTGTGTCTCAGCGAACGGTTTATGAAATGCGTAGAGATTTGGAAGAAAAAATGCATCGGTTACCAATTTCTTACTATGATACTCACAGCAATGGCGATATCATGTCTCGAGCAATCAATGATATGGATAATATCGCAGGAACGTTGCAACAGAATTTGACACAATTTGTGACCAGCATCGTAACCTTTATCGGTGTTTTGTGGATGATGTTGACCATCAGTTGGCAGTTGACACTGATTGCATTAGCAACCGTTCCTTTGAGTTTGGTTGTGGTGATGATTGTGGCACCAAAATCTCAAAAGCATTTTGCAGCTCAACAAAAAAGTTTGGGCTTGTTGAACGATCAGGTAGAAGAAACTTACGGCGGACATATAGTGGTTAAAACCTTCAATCATGAAGCAGCCGATCAGGAAGTTTTTGAGATTGAAAATGAAAAGCTGTATGCGGCAGGCTGGAAAGCACAGTTCATTTCAGCGATGATCATGCCAATGATGAATTTTGTTAAAAACTTGGGCTATGTCTTTGTGGCAGTGCTTGGTGGGATCAAGGTAGCGAATGGTAATATGAATCTAGGGGATGTGCAGGCTTTTCTGCAATATACTAACCAATTTTCACAGCCGATCACACAGATCGCCAGTTTGATCAATACGATCCAATCGACCGTCGCTTCAGCGGAACGTGTCTTTGAGGTGCTAGATGAAGAAGAAATGACTAACGACGCCTCTCAAGTATCTGAGGAAGAGACCGATTACAAAGTCCGTTTTGAAAATGTCCAATTTGGTTATAATGAAGACAAACTGTTGATGACAGATTTCAATCTGGATGTCAAAGCAGGGGAAATGGTGGCGATCGTCGGACCAACTGGTGCTGGGAAGACAACGCTGATCAACTTACTGGAACGGTTTTATGATGTTTCAGGAGGAAGTATCCGCTACGAAGGTAAAGACACAAGAGATTACAGTCGAGAAGACTTAAGAAGTCACTTCTCAATGGTTTTACAGGATACGTGGTTGTTCACAGGAACGATCTACGACAATATCCTTTATGGAAATGAACACGCTACGAAAGAGCAAGTGATCGCAGCCGCGACAGCAGCTCACGTCGATGAATTTGTTCGTAAATTGCCGGATGGTTATGATACTGTTCTAAACGAAGAAGCAAGCAATATCTCGCAAGGACAGCGACAATTGATTACGATCGCTCGTGCTTTCTTAGCGAATCCGGATGTATTGATTCTGGATGAAGCAACTTCAAGTGTCGATACTCGGACAGAGATTCTAATTCAGCAAGCGATGAATCGTTTATTGGAAAATAGAACCAGTTTTGTGGTGGCGCATCGCTTGTCAACGATCCGTGACGCAGACAACATTATTGTGATGGACCAAGGATCGATCGTGGAAACAGGAAATCATGAAACGCTGATGGCAAAAGATGGCTTCTACGCAGCCTTATATAATAGTCAGTTTTCAGAAGAAGCTGCCTAACAAAAAGTCATGTCTCCTCGTTTATCGAGGAGACATGACTTTTTTTCTTTTCATCGAATATGATCGATCTCCTTCATGATCAGATCAGAACAGCGTTCGATCTGGTGGTGCATAGGATTGTCGGTTCTGAAGATCAGCCGTGTTTTTATTTTTACTTCTTTAAAGTTTTTCGTAGACAAGACCTGAATCTTGCCACTGAGAATGTCTTTCTTTAACACGTCTTCTGATAGAATTGCGATTCCGGCATTGTTTAAAAGGGCTTTTCTGACTAATTCCAGATTGTTGAAGGTGATTCGTTTCTTCTGTATTAGTTTGTTCTGGATCATAAAATCCATGAGAAAGCTACTATAGGAAGATTTTGAATGGTATTCAAGAAGTGGCAAGTCCAATTCAGGATTCTCTTTGAGTGCTTGGGCTATTTTTTTTGAAGTTACAAGAGAGACCTTGTCTTCACTAAGCAGGCGTTGGCGAATTCCAAAGGTCGAATAATTACCACTCATGATCCCGATATCGTATTTGTAGTCGCGCACACCGTCAAAGATTTTTTTTGAATGCTCGACAGCGCTGACTTCGATCTGAACTTGCGGAAAAGTTTCATATAATTTAGGAATAAAATTAGACAGATGCATAGATAAGTAGTTCAAATCTCCAGCGATTCGCAAGCGGAGATTTTCTTTTGAACGGGTATCCATCTCGTGGAGTGCTTGATCCAGCAAATCAAAAATATTTGTCGAGCAGGCGAACAAAATCTCGCCTGTATCGGTCAAGAACAGTTTTCTGCCAGCACGGATGAACAATTCGTGATCCAGATTCTGTTCTATTTTTTTGATTTGATTCGTTACTGCTGGTTGGCTGATGTTTAAATACTGGGCTGCTTTGGAAAAACTCAAGTAAGTCGCACAATAATGAAAGGTTTTTAAGTTGATCATGTCCATCGCAAGGACCTCCATGTAAGGTTTTGTAACATACAATATAACTTTTAATTATAAATAAAGCAATTAATAAATATTAGCGTTGTTCAGTGTTATGAAATATAACATAAATTTGGGAGAGGAGAAATTTTTTTTATTCTGAATATTCTTATATTTCAAAAGCGTGAGAGCGTTTTACTTGATATGACGTAGGTTAGACGTCTCCTTTTTGGGGAAATATACTTAGATACATCAAGAGGCGAAAGGTGATATCACATGATGAATACAGAAAGAAAAGAAGTTATTCAAATTCAAAACATCCAAAAGAAATTTGATGAACATGTCGTCTTAGACGATGTGTCACTGTCTGTTCGTGAAAATGAAGTAGTTGTGATCATTGGACCTTCTGGCTCAGGGAAATCGACTTTGCTAAGATGCATGAATAAATTAGAGAAGATTAATAAAGGAAAGATTTTTATTGAAGACGAAGACATTTACCGAAAACAAATCAACAACAATTCGATTCGAGAGAAAGTCGTGATGGTGTTTCAGCATTTCAATTTGTTTTCCAATTTAACGGTGAAAAAAAACATTACGATTGGCCCGGAAAAATTGCAAGGTTTGTCTCAAGAAGAATTGGATACACTGAGTGAGGTTCTACTGAATCGTGTTGGTTTATATGAAAAGAAAGATTTTTATCCGGAAAGTCTTTCAGGGGGACAAAAACAACGGATCGCGATTGCACGAGCACTTGCGATGAAGCCGAAGGTGATTTTGTTTGATGAACCAACAAGTGCCTTGGACCCGGAAATGGTTGGTGAAGTCCTCAGTGTTATGAAGGAAACCGTCAAAGGTGGGATGACTGCCGTGATCGTTACCCACGAAATGAATTTTGCCAAAGATGTTGCAGATCGCATCATTTTTATGGACGAAGGCAAGATCCTGGAAGAAATGACACCTGAAGAACTGAACTCGTCACATTCAAATCAACGTATTGCTAACTTTTTACAAAAAATTCTTTAGGGGTGGAAATATGGAACGAATCATGGTGTTTTTAGAAAGATTTGGCAACTATTTGGTACAAGGAACTGTGATGACACTGGCTTTAAGTATTCTGACAATGTTTTTTGCCATTTTTTTAGGAATGCTCGTTGCAGCAATGAGAATGAGCAAGAATGCTTGGATCAAACGAATTGCTGTTCTTTATATCGAAATCGTTCGCGCATTACCGATTCTGGTTTTACTATCGATCTGTTTCTATGGGATTCCACTGACAGGTGTCAGATTTCCTGAAGCAATCATCTTCGGAGTAGAGATGAGTCGTTTTATTGCTGCTTTGATCGCACTTTCGATCGGAAGTTCAGTGTATATTGCAGAGATTTTTCGGTCAGGTATCCAATCGATCGATCATGGACAATTTGAAGGTGGACGTTCCATTGGCTTCTCTCGCTTTCAAACAATGTACTATATTGTCTTTCCGCAGGCGTTAAGAAATATCTTGCCGGCATTAGGGAATGAATTTGCCAGCACAATCAAGGCATCTTCTCAGGCTTCGGTCATTGGGATTGCGGATCTGATGTATCAGGCCAACGTGATTCGCGGAATCAGTTATCAACCATTTGCACCGATTCTGGCGATCGCGATCATTTATTTAATTCTTTCCGTGGTCATCACCAGATTGACGGTGTTCATGGAAATTAAATTAAAACGAACAAACAAAGGAGGAACAACAACATGAAAAAGTTTATTGTAAATAGTTTTTTGGTTATGTTGAGTGTCGGTGTTTTGGTAGGATGTGGTTCTGGAGGAACTGATGATTCAGAGAGTGCAGGAACAGGGAATCCGGATTTTGATAAAATTATGGACAGACAAGAATTACGGGTCGCTACAGCTTCAGGTTATGCTCCGTATGAATTTATTGATTTGAATGCTTCTTCTACAGAAGTTGTCGGTGTCGATATGGCTTTTGCAGCGAAAATTGCTGACGAATTAGGTGTTGAATTGATCGTTCAGGATATGACCTTTGGATCGATCCTAGGATCATTGACTCAGGGAGCAGTAGATGTCGGAATTGCCGGAATGAGTATCACGGAAGAAAGAAAACAGTCGGTAGATTTTTCAGAACCATATTTGAAATCAGAGAACCGTGTGATAGCATTGAGTAAAAATGCAGATCAATTCAAAACGATCGAAGATTTAGATGGCACTCGTTTAGGTGCACAGCAGTCTACAACACAAGAAACGATCATTAATGAAGCGATGTCTCCAAGACAAACGATCACATTAGAAAAAATTCCTGATTTGATTTTGGAACTATTGACAGAAAACATTGATGGAATCGTAATTGAAGATACAGTTGCTCAACAGTATTTGATTTCTAATCCAGATATCGTATTTACTGATGTGGAAATCCCTGAAGAGCATCGTTACAAAGAAACAGCTGTAGCAATCAAAAAAGGCAATCAGGAGCTAGTTGATGCGATCAATAAAGTGATTGAAGAAAGCCAAGCAAATGGTGATTTTGATAACTGGGTAGCAGAATATTCAGAGATTGCTGCAGAATCAGCAAAAACAGCAAGTGAATAAATAAGTGAGTAGGTAGATCATATGTATGTTAACAATGGAACCGGTGAATTAAAGCAGATCCTCTTATCTGAACCAAGTAATGTTCAGGGAGCGGAGCAGTTGAATGAAATAGCCAAAAAATGGGAAATGGAAGCAATCGATGAAACTCTTGTCAAACAAGAGTTTCGTCAATTGCGGGAACTGTATGTCAAGCTGGGCGTAGAAGTCAACGTCGTCACACCACCAGAAACGATGCCTCATGCTGTCTTTGCCCGTGATTTAGGTGGGTGCGTCAAGGAAGGTGTTGTTTTAGGGAACTTCAAGCGAAACATTCGTAAAACCGAGACGAAATTTTTTCAAGCGGCTTTAGAAGAGCTGAATATTTCAGTGATCGGTGAGGTTGTAGGTGAAGGGACTTTCGAAGGCGGCGATTTTGCTTTCTTGAATGAACGAACGCTCGCAGTTGGTTTGTTGGATCGAACCAATGAAGCAGGCTTTCAGCAGTTGCAAACGATTCTAGAACCCCTGGGCTATATCTTACACGCTGTCCCAATGAAAGCAGAATATCTCCATTTAGATATGTGTTTCAATTTGGTGACACCGGATACAGCCATTGCTTATAAAAAGGGTCTACCTGCTACTTTTCTAGAAGTATTGGATGATTTGGGCATCACTTTGATCGAAGGAGGAGAATCAGAGGTATTCCATCATGGATACAATGTTCAAGCCCTAGGTAATCGTCAAGTGATCTCGCTAAAGCAAAACACAAAGATCAATCAAGCGATGCGTCAACGAGAAATTGAAGTGCATGAAATAGATATAACGGAAACACTCAAACTTGGGGGAGGCATACATTGTATGACATTTCCTTTGAAACGAATCTAGGAGGCGAAGACGAATGTATCAGCGAATCAGTCAGCTGGCAATGCCGCAGCAGATCGAGACGGTGGCAAAAGAGCTGGTAAATATCCCTAGCATCAACAATTCATTGCACGGTGAAGCGGATATCAGTCAAAAAATCAAAGAGATTTTATTGTCTTTTCCCTATTTTGAAGAACAGCCACAGTTTGTATGGACGACGGAACTTCCGGAGGACCCTTATCAAAGAAAAAACGTCTTTGCTTTTCTGCCTAAAAAAGGTGTCAAACAAACCGTGTTGCTTCACGCACACATGGACACAGTAGGAATCGAAGACTTTGGAAAAATAAAATCCCTAGCCTATGATCCAGAAAATCTGCTGCACTTTTTTCAAGAATATGAAGAAGATCCTGAAGTACAGGAAGAAGCACTTTCTGGAGATTGGGCATTTGGCAGAGGCATGCTGGATATGAAAAGTGGCATGGCCGTCCATTTGATCAATCTGCTGTTTTATACAGAACATTTAGAAGAACTGCCCTTCAATCTGTTGTTCATGGGAAATCCTGTGGAAGAAAATGATCATACAGGCATGATCGAAGCGTTGCCGGAATTGATCAAATTCAAACAGCAGGGCTACGAATTCATCGCAGCGATCAATACTGATTTTGTTTCCCCTTTACATGAAGCAGATACGACACGTTATCTCTATACGGGTGCTGCAGGTAAGATGCTCTCTTGTTTTTATATCAAAGGGCGAGAAGCACATGTCGGAAATACGCTGCAAGGCATTGATCCGACACTCTTGTCTAGTGCCATCAATCTGGCGATCAATACGAATCCGGCCTTGTGCGAGGAAATTGACGATGAAGAGATTCTTCCTTCATCTGTGCTGTATCAAAGAGATCAAAAAGATTTTTATAATGTACAAACAGCAAAAACAGCACATTTGTATTTCAATACTTTTCTGTATGAAAAGTCAGCCAAAGATGTGTTGGACACCTTGCTGGATGCAACAAAACAGGCAGTCGATCAAGTGACTCATTCGTTAGATGAACGTTTGGCTGCTCATCGAAAGAATATCCATGTACCGCAGGGCCGGATCGATCATTCGGTCACCGTCTATCTGTTTGAAGAATATTTAGCGTTTTGTCGAAAAAAAACCGACCCGGAAGCTATTCTACAGACATTACTGACAAGATCAGAAAAATTGGATAAAAGAGAATTGGGCTTCGCTTTCATCGATGCATTGGAACAAGCTACGGGGGACGATTCTCCTAAAGTTATTTTATTCTTGGCACCACCTTTTTGTCCCCATAATGAAGTCGAGCAGCATAGTCTTTTAGATAGCGCTGTGCAGTCAGCTGCAGAGAAAGTTGCTAAGGAAACCGGAGAAGTTTTCAAGAAAAGACGCTTTTTCCCCTTTCTGTCTGACAGCAGTTATTTAGCGATGAATGAAAGTGATCAGGAAATTGCTGCAATTATGGACAATTTCCCAGGAATGGCGGATATTTACCCCTTGCCGGTTCAAACGATTCAGCAGCTATCGATTCCGACGGTCAATTTAGGTGTTTTTGGCAAAGGGGCCCATACTTGGAAAGAACGAATCTACAAACCCTACTCTTATGAAGTGTTACCAGCGTTGATTCGAGAAGTTCTAACAACGTTGAAAAAATCAGAAGAACGGTCATCTTCCGCTGCCGTTTAATCAGTCATTGACGAAATCAGCGGAAGAAGGCAAGATGGAGGTTTTTTATGAGAATATTGATCAGTGATTACCCGGATGTTTTAGCAAGCAGGGATTTAGCTGTTGAGATCCAAGCAATTAAGGATTTTGATGATCGTATTGAAGTCGAGATCTATCCCTATCAGGATCAGCAAGAATTCATTGAACGCGTACAGACTGCAGATGGTTTGTTGACTGCGTTTCTGGATTTGGATGCTGCCTTTTTTCAAAATAATTTGCAGCTTCAGTGCATTTCAATCAATGCGACTGGTTTTGACAAGGTAGATCTGGAAGCAGCAGCCAGTAAAAATATCCGTGTCGTTCCTTTAGTGAACTATTGTACCGAAGATGTTGCCGATCATACACTGGCTCTACTTTTAAGTTTGAATCGCAAGCTAAAAGCGTATACGAAGCAAATCGAACAAAAGCATATTTGGCGCTACAAATCGGTAGGCTCGATGCATCGTTTGTCCACTCAGACACTCGCGATCATTGGCTGTGGCAAGATTGGTTGTGCAGTAGCAAAACGAGCACAGGTTTTTGGGATGGAAGTCATTGGTTACGATCCTTATAAAACAGCTGAGGAGCTGCAAGCATTTGGTATCAGAAAAGCCGACTGGACAGAGATCCAAGAGCGGGCAGACATCATTAGTAATCACGTGGCAACGACGTCAGAAAATAAAGCACTCTTCAATCGTGAATTTTTTGAAAATTTAGAAAAATCTCCGTTGTTTTTAAATCTTGGACGTGGAGAAAATGTCGAAGAAGCTGCGTTGTTGTTGGCTTTGGAACAAGAATGGATTCGAGGAGCAGGTCTGGATGTCTTGTTCAGCGAAAAGCCGGATCTGGCAAATGAGCCCTTGCTCCATAGAGAAAATGTGATCATCACCCCTCATGCTTCATTCTATTCCGAAGAATCGTTGCAAAGCTTGCAATTACAATCAGTGACGAATCTAGTCGAGCAGTTGGAGGTAGTGAAATGAAGGTCTCCTTTTTGATGCCGACTCAAGTCTTTTTAGAAGAAAATGCCGTTGAAAAACAAGCGGCACTTTTGCAAACATATGGCAGGAAAGCGATGCTCGTAACAGGAAAATCTTCTGCTAAACGCAGTGGTGCCTATGACGAGATCGTGACGGTATTACAGGAAGAGGGTCTTTCTTTTGTCTTGTTTGACAAGGTAGAGAACAATCCTTCCCTGGAGACTGTTCTTGCAGGAGCAGCACTGGCCAAAGAAAGTGGTGTGGATTTTGTGATCGGTATTGGTGGAGGTTCTCCGCTGGATGCCGCAAAGGCGATCGCTGTTTTGGCAGTCAATGATCTGGATACAGAAGAGTTGTTGAACAACACTTTCACCCACGCCTTACCGATCATTGCAGTCCCGACAACTGCAGGTACTGGCAGTGAAGTGACACCTTACAGTGTGCTGGTAAAAAAAGACATTGAGACGAAGATAAGTTTTGGAAATGAATGGACATTTCCAAAGCTGGCACTGATCGATCCAAAATATACGGAGGCTGTTCCAATAAAAACGATTCTCTTCACGGCAGTTGATGCCTTTACCCATTCTTTTGAAGGGTATTTGAGCAAACGTGCCACGCCTTTGAGTGATGCCTTGGCCATGAGTGCCATGGAAGTCTTCGGACAATGTTTGCCGGCGTTGCGCAACAATGAATTTTCATCAGAGCTCCGTGAGAAACTAATGTATGTTTCTTTGATCGGTGGTATCGTGATCACTCATACTGGGGTAACAAGTGTCCATGGAATGGGCTATTGTTATACTTACTATCAGGGGATCCCTCACGGACAAGCCAATGCCTTTTTGCTTCGCAGTTATTTGGATTACGTAAAAGAATACCAAAAAGAAAAGATCCAGCGGGCAATGAACAGTATGGGCTTTTTTGAAATAGAAGACTTTCTATCTCAAATCGAGTATCTGATCGGTAGACCTCGAGAATTGACAACAGAAGAAATCGCGACCTATACCGTGAAAACAATGATTCAAGCAAGAAGTTTGGCCAATACTGCAGGGGACGTAACAGAAGAAGTTGTTGCCTCTTTGTGGGCCAAGACAAATCCAGTATCAAGTATCTAGAAGGAGGAAGTTGATGGTGTCTTTATATGAACGAGCACAGAAGGTCTTGTCACCCGTCTCAAGTCGATCAACGACTTTAGGCGTTTCTGAAGGAAAGGGTAGTTATGTATTTACGGAAGATGGTCGTAAAATCCTAGACTTTGCCAGCGGTGTGGCGGTAAACAATCTAGGTCACAATCATCCGCGAGTCGTCGAGGCTGCCAAAGCACAGATCGATCGATTGGTCCATGGCGGACACAATGTCGTTTACTATGAGAGCTATGTAGCCTTAGCGGAAAAGCTAGTAGCAATCTCTAAACTCCCTACAAAGGTGTACTTTAGTAACAGTGGTGCAGAAGCGAATGACGGTGCGCTCAAGTTGGCAAAATATGTCACCAAACGTCCAGCGATCATTTCGTTTAAAAATAGTTTTCATGGGCGGACGATCGGAGCGATGTCGATCACAGCCTCCAATGCTTCCTATCGCAAACTATATGAAGGGATGATGCCGAGTGTTTATTTTGCGGAGTTTCCTAATTTGGCGAACAGTCCGTATCCTGTCACTGACGGCAAGACGCCCCAGCCGTACTTTGATCAGTTCGATGAAATGTTTCGTTCTCTGATCGATCCTTATTCCGTTGCGGCGATCGTTATGGAGCCGGTTCAAGGAGAAGGCGGTTATGTGGTTCCTCCAAAAGATTTTGTACGATATTTGAGAGAGTTATGTGATAAATATGGCATCTTTTTGATTTTCGATGAGATTCAAACAGGTTTTGGTAGAACGGGTCACATGTTCGCTTCAGAGTATTTTGATGTAGAACCAGATATCCGTACAGTTGCTAAAGGAATCGCCAACGGCTTTCCGTTGAGTGCTATTTTAGCCAAAGAAGAAATCATGGACCAGTGGGAGCCGGGAGCACATGGAGGAACCTTTGGCGGAAATCCGGTTGCCTGTGCCGCTGCACTGGCAACGATCGAAGTGCTTGAAGAAGAAGGAATTGCCAATGCCCAGAAGCAAGGAAGCTACTTTATTGATCAGCTTCATAAACTACAAGAAAAATATTCTTTTATCAGAGATGTACGCGGTGTTGGTTTGATGCTGGCGATGGAATTCAAGGATACAGAGAAGTTGACTTCACAGGAAATTTTACAGACAGTCATTGCTCAATGTCTGGAAAAGGATCTACTTTTACTTTCTTGTGGACCGAAAAAGAACATGGTGCGTTTTATCCCCCCAACGACGGTCTCAATCGAAGAAATCGATAGAGCTATAAAAATATTAGATGAAGTGCTGAGTAGCCTATGATTGCTGCTCAGCTTGTTTTTCAGCAATTGATCCTTATGGCTGTGCTGATCAGTATCAGCTGGCTGCTGACAAAAAAACGCATGCTGGATGTTTCAGGAGCAAAGCAAATGAGTACCATCCTACTTTATGTGATCGTCCCAGCATTGATCGTGTCTTCCTTTCAGCGAGAGTGGTCTGCTAGTGAATTCTATGGTTTGCTATTGGCCGCTTCATTAGCGGTGATTTATCATTTTTTAGGGATGTTGGTCAGCAAGTTCTATCACGAGAATTCCTATGAAAACAGCATCCATCGCTTGGCTGTTGTTTATTCTAATTGTGGTTTTATGGCCTTTCCCATTTTATATACCTTATATGGAACGGATGGGATTTTTTTTGGTGGTGTGTTTGTGGCGGTTTTCAATATTTTTTTATGGTCACATGGGATCAGTCATTTTCAAGAGGGGAAAAAGCTTTCACTTAAAAAACTCATTTTGAATCCGGGAATCTTCCCAGTAATTATTGGAGTTCTGTTGTTTGTTTTACAAATTTCGTTGCCTACAAGCATGAATCGGCTGTTGTCGATGCTTTCAGCAGTCAATACGCCCTTAGCCATGTTTGTGATCGGCATCTATTTAGCTCCTGTAAAGCTGAGGCCTTTGCTGAATGACACGATCATCTGGCGAACGACCGGTTTTCGCTTACTTTTGCTACCGTTGCTATTTTTTCTGGTCATTTCGGCTGTCCTTTCCTATTTTATCAGTGAGGAGTATCAGAAAGTGGTGGAGATCATTACGATTTGTGGTGCTTGTCCTGTGGCTAGCTCGATTATTTTGATTCCTAGTTCACTAGGAAAAGATGGTGAGTTAGGAGCAAAACTTGTTTTTTTTACAACGATCTGTTCACTGGTGACGATTCCGATGATTGTTTACTTGATCCAGATTTTTTGATGAACCGTTTTGTTGATTTGTTGACAGGCAGATGAGCAAAGCGTTTTTTGACTTTGTGAAGCAAGGCTTTCGGCTAACAAAAATGTAACGATTGAAACAAAAATAACTTCACTCTTTAAATTATTTCTCCAAAGGTTCATGTTATAATAGACTCACCAACTTTTGGAGGATCACACATGACATTAACAATTAAAAATCTAACAGGTGGCTATAGTCAGCTGCCTGTTTTAAAAGATATTAGTTTTAATATAAACAATGGCGAATTGGTCGGCTTGATCGGCTTGAACGGTGCTGGAAAAAGCACAACGATCAAAGAGATCATCGGCTTACTTCAGCCACAGCAGGGAACGATCGATATCGATGGTTTGACTTTGAAAAATGAGCCGGAGGAGTATCGAAAACAAATCGGCTATATACCTGAAAGTCCGGCACTTTATGAAGAGTTGACGCTACGTGAACATTTGGAAGTCACAGCAATGGCGTATGACATTCCCAAAGAAGTCGCGTTAAAACGCGCAGAAAGCTTATTGAGGACCTTTCGCTTGGAAAACCGATTAGAATGGTTTCCAGCGAATTTTTCTAAAGGAATGAAGCAAAAGGTCATGATCTTATGTGCTTTTTTGATCGAACCTAGTCTGTACATTATCGACGAACCATTTCTTGGCTTAGACCCGCTAGCGATCCATGCATTGCTAGAGTTAATGAAAGAGATGAAAGAAACAGGAGCTTCGATCTTGATGTCGACCCATGTTTTGGCGACTGCTGAGAAATACTGTGATCGTTTCATCATGCTACACAATGGCGAGATTCGGGCACAGGGAACATTAGAAGATTTGAGGCAGCAATTCAACTTGGCGCATGCTTCTCTGGATGAAATCTATCTTGCGTTGACAGAGGAGGCGTAAGAGATGAAGAAATTCTTTCAAGAACGAATGAAGCGGTACCAGAAAAAAATGCAGCGCTATTTAAAATACGTAGTCAATGATCATTTTGCACTGACGATGACCTTTTTAGTCGGTGGAATCGGTTTGTATTATTCTGATATGTTGAAGACATTACCTGAGAATTTTACCTTGGGAGCGATGCTGGTTTTGATCATTTGGCTGGCTGCTTTGCCGTTTGGTCAATTTGCCAGTTTAGCAAAACCGGCAGACATGGTCTTTTTATTGCCAAAAGAAAAGCAGATGCGGGAGTACTTGTCAGAAGGACTTAAATACAGTTGCTATTTCCCATTTGCAGCGCTTCTGCTGATCGGTGGGGCGATGATGCCTTTGGTCGTAGTATCAACAGGACAGAGCTTTTCTACATTTATTTGGTATTTGCTGACACTGTGGTGCTTGAAATTCAGTCAATTGTTGATTCAGCGCATGTCTCTGTTTCAAGATATGGAGAAAGCGACGAAGAATGCTTCTTTGCTTTGGTGGATCATCAGTATGGGAACCTTAGCTTTGTGTCTGTTTATCTATCCGGTGATTGGCTTGATCTTGGCTGTTTTACAAAATTTCTTGTTTTACAATCTGTGTTGGAAAAACATGCACGCACCGATCGATTGGGAGAAAATGATTGCTGTTGAACAGCATCGTTTACATCGTTTGTACCGTTTCTTCAATTTGTTTACGGACGTTCCCGAGATCAGTGCGCAAATCAAGCGTCGCAAAGCGATGGATGGACTGCTACAAAGAATTCCTTACGATACAAAGAACACGTATCTGTATTTGTATGCACGACGTTTGATTCGAGGGACTGAATTTAGTGGTTTGTATCTAAGACTGATTGTAATAGGTGGTCTACTGCTGTTCTTTATTCCTGAACGTTGGTTTGCTCTGGCGATCGGCGGATTGTTCATTTATTTGATTGGTTTTCAGCTGTTACCGCTGTATAATCAGTTTCAATATGTGGTTATTGCGCAGCTTTATCCGATTCGTTCCGAGCAAAAAATCCAGGCCATGCAAAAATTACTAAGTTTGCTGTTGGTTGTGACGGCTTTGCTTTTTTCAGGGATCAGTTTACTTGCTTTAGAAAGCTGGAGGGACAGCTTGATCGTGATCGCTGGCTATTTTGCCGTGACCGGGATTTTCCTAAAATTTTATTTGCCCTATCGTTTGAAGAAGCTATCTGATTAAGAATCTGCTGAGGATTATCTGAAAAACCGATGGGAATCAAAAAACGAACATATATGTGCTTGACGCCCCTTTGTTCCGGCGCTAGAATAAGAATTATTGTGAAAAGAAAGAGCAACACAAACAATTAGACTTAGGAGGTAAGCAGGATGGCTATTCGTTTGGATAATGACTGGGATCTTCATCCCATCAAAGGCGATACAGGCAAAGCTTATATCGGCTTAAAAGCAGAAGACAAAGTATTTATCAAACGCAATACCACTCCGATGCTTGCTGCTTTGTCAAAAGAAGGGATCACACCTAAACTGATCTGGACCAAACGGACAGGGAATGGAGATACACTGACGGCTCAGGAATGGCTAGAAGGTCGTTTGCTGGACCCCGAGGAAATCGGTCAGCGAAATGATGTGATCGATGTTTTATATCATTTGCATCACTCACAATCGTTGAAGGATATGCTCCAAAAAATGGGTGGGATTCTGATGACTCCTCAAAAAATGTTACAGGAATACGAAACGGATTTACCAAAGAGTGTCGCACAAAATCAATTTTTGTCGATGGTGCATTATTATTTGGTTCAGAACATCCCCAATTTCAAGGAATCAGACAAGACAGTCGTGCATGGCGATGTTAATTACCGTAATTGGCTAGTTTGTCGCAATTACTTATATTTAGTTGACTGGGATTCTGTGATGTTTGCCGATCCAGCAGTCGATATTGGAACGATCTTAGGGCATTATTTGCCGATCTCCAGTTGGAATCACTGGTTGATGAGCTATGGCATTCACGGCAACAGTGAAAATATGGAAAAAATTTATTGGTATGCTTTGTTGAGTATGCTACAAGAAGTCAAAAAATATTACAAACGTAACCAGTTCAAAAAAATGAACCAGGAAATTTTACAATTAAAACGAATTTATACAGGGTAAAAAACAAGGTGGTCTAATCAATCACCTTGTTTTATGGAAAGGAAGAATTATGAGAGTTAGAAAACGTACAGGAGCAGAAGATTTGATTGCTGCCCATCCAGAGTTTGTCGTTGATCAGCCGCAGGAGTGGAAGGGACGCTGGGCTGAGCGTTTTGGGAATCATCAGCCGATTCATATCGAGATTGGCATGGGGAAAGGACAATTTATCTCTAATATGGCAAAAGCTCATCCGGAAATCAACTACATTGGTATTGATATGCAGATCAGTGTGGTGTCCTTTGCTTTAGACAAGTTGATTGCAGAAGAGTTGCCTAATTTACAGTTGCTACATGTAGACGGCTCTGCCTTGACTGAATATTTTGCTGACAGTGAAGTCGATCAGATTTATTTGAATTTTTCTGATCCGTGGCCAAAGACACGCCATGAAAAGCGTCGTCTAACTTATAAGACCTTCTTAGCTGTCGATGAACAGATTCTGCGCCCAGAAGGTGAGATTCATTTCAAAACAGACAATCAAGGTTTGTTTGAATATTCTTTGGCTAGTATGTCTCAATACGGAATGATTCTTCAAAAAGTTTGGCTAGATTTACACACTAGTAGTTTTGAGGGAAACATCATGACCGAATATGAAGAGAAATTTTCTTCTCGAGGACAACGGATCTATCGATTGGAAGCGAAATTTTTGGATAAAACTCAGAAATAAGAGCAACTGCCTTAAGTAACTACTTTTTAGTAGCTTAGGGCAGTTTTTGATGTATATGTGCTAAAATGTATAAAAAGGAGAGATGACTTTGTTTTTAGGAATCGATATTGGAACAACGGCAATGAAATTTGCTGTAATCGTTGAAGGAAAAATCAAGTTTCAACAGTCCAGCCCAGTCACTACGCACCGTGAAACCAATGGTAAATGCTATCAGCGTTGGAGTGAGCTTTTAGTTGTATTGCAACAAGGGATTCAAACGATTCCCAAAGATATCCGAATCGAGATCACGAAAATAAGCTTCAGTGTAGCTATGCATAGCTTATTGGTCTATGAAGGCTCTATCTCTGATGAACTATATCTTTGGTCCGATACACAGGCTGCCCAAACAATAGAGACCTTTAAAAAAGAATCGATTGCAGAAAAATTTTATCAAAAAACGGGCACGCCCTTACATGCAATGTCTCCTTTTGCGAAAATTCTTCATTTCAATCAGCAAAAACGTCAGATGGAGCAAGCAAAATATTATGGAATCAAAGAAATGGTCATGTATTATTTGACGGGAACTTTTGTCTTGGACTATTCCACGGCTTCTGCAACTGGCCTCTTTGATTTAAAAAAAAGAGAGTGGGATCAGGAGATTTTGGATTATCTTGATATTCAAAGGGAACAGTTGGCTGAATTGGTTGACACAACCGCTAGTTTTCCTATCCAAGCTCGTGCAGCAGAAGAATTGATGCTCTCGGAAACAGTAGAAGTGGTGATTGGAGCTAGTGATGGTTGTTTAGCTGCCTTTGCAAGTTATGTGGCAACTGGAATTCCTAATAGTTTAACGATCGGTACAAGTGCGGCTGTGCGCCGTGTAACAGATACACCGATTTTCAACCAACATCAAAATTTCTGCTACTATTTGAGAGATTCGTATTATGTGATAGGCGCACCGTCAAATAATGGTGGCTGCGTTTTAGAATGGGCAAGTCATATTTTTAGCAAATACCCAGAAGGATTTTTTGAGGAACTACCCGAAATGTTAGCAGAATCAGAAATGGGTTCCAAAGGCTTACGCTTTCGTCCCTTTATTAATGGCGAACGAGCACCATTGTGGCAAGAAGATACTTCAGGGAGCTTTGAAAATTTACGAATCATTCACACTAAAGCGGATATGGTGCGAAGTATGGTAGAAGGGATCTTGATCAATATTCGTACGTTGACTCAAATGGTGGAAATTCAAGGACAACTATCCTTAAGTGGAGGTTTTTTCCAATCAGAGATACTAAGGCAAATGACAGCAGATATATTAGGAGTCGACTGTTATCTTTCAGATTACAATGAACCAATTTTAGGTTTGTATTATTTGATTTATGGTCAAGAAACAGTCGGATTAGATTTAGAAAGAATTCCTTATGATCCTGAACGTACTAAGATATATCAAGAGTTATTTTAGAAAAATTTTTGGAAAAAGTACTTGTTGATAATAAATCAAAATTCTTTTTTGTGAGTTGGGAAGTTGGCTTTCAAGATTAATAGAAAAAAGCTTCAAACTGTATAAAAATAGTACAGTTTGAAGCTTTTATTATAAATTCATCATCGTCTCTTCAAACTCTGCTTTGATTTCGGCCAAGGTTTCGGGGTTCTCCAACAATTCTAAAATAGCCAGTGACAAGCCTTGAGCGGCCTTGATTAGCCCGTTTTTACCTGCAGGCGAAATCGTAGCGGCGGCCATTTCTCTTGTGTGAGCTCCGACTTCAGGTCCGCAGATCTTGATGTGTCCTTGGATCGTAGGGCATCGATAGCTGACAGCACCGACATCGCTAGAATCTGTCGCTACCTCATCGACCGGCTGGATATCCGTTAAGCCTAACTCGGTATATTTTTCTGTCAATAAATCAGCTAATTTGTAATTGATGATCGTGTCTTCGTAAGGACACTCGTACACAGAGGTTTTGAAAGTGACATTATTAGCTAGGCAGACACCGTCCACTGCGCGAACTGCTTTCTCAGTGATTTCTTTTGCATAGCCCATCATCGGAGCACGGAAATAATATTCAAGCGAAGCATAGCTAGGAATCACATTGGCTGCTGCACCACCATCTTTGATCACACCGTGAATGTACGTATGAGGTGCGGCAAACTGACGCAATAGATTGATCTGCAGATAACTCATTACTGCAGCATCTAAAGCAGAGGCGCCTAGTTCTGGTTGACAGCCATGGGCATTTTTTCCGAAAAATTCAAACTTGATTGGATTCAAAGCAGTCGTTCTTTTTCCAACACCGTTTTGACTACCTGGATGGACCATCAAGGCTGCATCGACTTGATCGAAAACACCTGCTTCTGCCATACTGACTTTTCCGCCAAAATTTTCTTCTGCTGGCGTTCCGACAACCAACAGTTTTCCACCAAAGTGATCAATGATCTCTTTGACTGCTTCACCGGTTGCGACACCAATGCCGGCAATCAAATTGTGTCCACAGCCGTGTCCAATTTCTGGTAAGGCATCATATTCACACATCACTGCGATGGTTGGCCCAGCTTTGCCGGTATCGTATTCACCTAAAAAACCAGTAGGTACGACATAGCCAGAGGTCGTTTGAAAACCTACGCTATCCAGATAATCAACGAGCAGTTTCATTGTTTCGAACTCTTCGTTTCCAATCTCAGGGTTGTCATACATGGTTTGCACTAATTGCATATAGGTATCGATCTTTTTTTCAATCGTTGTTAAAAGGGTTTCTTTGACTGACATTTTATTCTCCTATCAATAAATTTATTGATCCACTTATAGAATGTATACTAATACAATCGTTTCGCATTTACAATGTTTTTCAATTTTTCAAGTTAGTGATATGATAAATGAAGAACCAAATATTAGGAGGGAAATAAATGAGTTTAAAAGATACGTATACTTTATCAAATGGTGTTGAGATTCCTGTAGTTGGCTTTGGTACTTGGCAAACGCCTGATGGAGATGTCGCTGAATCTTCAGTATTGGCAGCATTGAATGCAGGGTATCGTCATATCGATACGGCAGCCGTTTACGGCAATGAAGCATCTGTTGGTCGTGCAATCGCCAAAAGTGGCGTCCCAAGAGAAGAAATTTTTCTAACAACCAAGCTATGGAACGATGCGCATTCTTATGAAGGGGCGAAAAAAGCCTTGGAAGAATCAATGACCAAATTAGGTGTCGATTATTTAGACTTATATTTGATCCACTGGCCCAACCCCGCTGCTGTGCGTGATTCTTGGCAGGAAGCGAATGCAGAAGCATGGCGTGCGATGGAAGAAGCTGTCGAGGCTGGAAAAATTCGCGCGATCGGTATTTCAAACTTTCTGCCACACCATTTAGATGAATTACTGAAAACAGCTAAAATCAAACCGGTAGTCAATCAAATTTATTTGAATCCAAGCGATGCACAAGAAGCAGTCGTAGCACACAACAAAAAACACGATATTTTAAGTGAAGCTTATAGTCCATTAGGGACGGGTAAAATCTTCTCGGTTCCAGAATTACAAACGATGGCTGATAAATACAAAAAAACAGTTGCACAAATCGTTTTACGCTGGAGCTTGCAGCATGGATTCCTACCGTTACCAAAATCTGTGACTGAGTCACGGATCATTGAAAATGGTCAGTTGTTCGACTTCGAATTGAGTTCAGAGGACATGCAAGCGATCGACCGGTTAAAAGGTGCAGCTGGCGAAGCACCTGATCCAGATACAAAAGCATTTTAATCACAAAAAGAAGCTGTCGCAGAAACAAGCGACAGCTTCTTTTTGATTATTTGACGACCGTCCATTCGTCGATCGTTTTCCCCTCTGTATCTTTGAAGACTAACCAGCCATTACGACCACCGTAATAAAGGAAGAGTCCTGTTTCGTTAACGCTTTTCAAAACAATGTCTTCAGTAGTGACAAAATCTTTGATCTTATCTTCTTGTTCGGTTCGCAGCTGAGTCGTCATCCGTACATCCAGTCCGACCGAACCGTCTTTGTTTAATTCGTACTCTTTGCGAAGTTGAGCGCCTTTTTTGATTAGCATCTCATTACGTTTTTGCCAAATGATCGTCGCTTTGCAGTCGAAGTCATCGACATAAAACTCGATCGAAGCGACTTCTTTACGCCATCTATGCTGTGCTTTAGCGGGTCTTGGTTTTTTAGGTTCTTCCTTGGCTTTTAAATGGAAGCCAAATTTTTCCAAAATAGTCAGCAAAATGTCTTGATAAGCCGTGACGCTGTTGTAGTAGTTGGCAGGAATTTTCTCATTGGTCGCTTTTTTAGACAGCTTGATGCCGGCTTCTTCTGCGGTCTGAGAAAGGCTTTGTACCAAATACTCTAATTCTGTATCCCAGGGAAGGGTCAGTTGGATCATCGTGTCACAGGCTGTTCGAGCAGTCAGTTTCTCGTCAGTGATTGAACCAACAGCTTTCAACGTGTTGTCTTTGAACAAAAGATAGACACTTGGTTCAGTGACAAGCAGTGATTTGTCACCAGAATAAAAAATAGTAATTGTTCCTTGATTGTCAGCTAATTGAAGGCAGATTTTCTCTTTGGTGAGAGAGAGATCAGCTTTGATTGTCATAGGGCGTGCTCCTCGCTAAAATAGAATGTTTTGTATTATTATAACAGTATCACTAGTGTTGCATTAAAATTTTAACATCATTCCCATGCACAAAAAAATCCTTTATAATGAAACTTGGATGACTTATCCAAGACCATAATAAAGGACTCAAGCATGGATAAGTATAAAACAAATTC
>NZ_JBSMVT010000010.1:0-91850 GCF_053760925.1 Enterococcus olivae | reverse complement strand
TAGTCACCTTTACCATAACAGAATGGGGTTCTTTTTTCATCACTTAACGGGTGAGAATCGAAAAGTTAATTTTTCCTGCCGTTAGGCAGTTTCTAAACAATTATAAGGAAAGTATGAATTATTCAGGATGTAGCTTATAAGTAAAATAACAATATAGATCAAAAAAACAGATGAGAAAATCAAGAGAAAAAATAGGGTAAAGATGAATTTACTCTATTTTTTCTCTTGATTTTTTAATAATTATTTATTATTATGATTACTAGTTCAGGAAAAAAGTTGATTATTCTGACTATTTGAAATTTACAGAGACAACTGACGGCAAAGGAGTAACGGTAAAAGGAAATAAGGGGTGGAAAAATGAATGTTTTAAAAGGTTATAAATTCCGAATCTACCCAGATGAGAAACAAAAAAAGTTTTTTATAGAAACATTTGGTTGCGTACGATTCACGTACAATCACTTATTGATGACCAAGCAGACAGCATCGAAAGAGTCAGAGACAGCACTACTGACACCGGCCTCTTTAAAAAAGGAGTACCCCTTTTTAAAGAAGACAGACAGTCTGGCGTTGGCCAATGCACAGCGGAATTTGGAGCGTGCATTCACCAATTACTTCAATGGACGGGCTGGTTACCCCAAATTGAAAACGAAGAAAAACAGCTGGCAATCGTATACAACGAATAATCAGAAACATACAGTCTATTTCGTTGGCAACCAATTGAAGCTGCCTAAATTGAAATCACTCGTTGAAGTGCATCTGCATCGTGAAATCAAAGGACAGATCAAATCTGTCACGATTTCAGCAAAAAATAGTAAGGAGTTTTACGCTTCCGTTCTGTGTAAGGAAGCAGTGGAGCCACTGCCTAAAACAAATAACAGTGTCGGAATCGCTTTTTGTCCCAAGAACCTGATTGCAGTTTCTTCTAAACAAGAGTTACCTAAAATGAACCAAGCAGACCTGATCAAGCGTTTGAATCGCGAAAAGCGAAAACTAAAGGTTCGAGCGAAGGCAGCTAAGAAGCGAAAGGTTTTGCTTGTTCACGCCAAGAATTACCAAAAGCAAAAGGAACGTGTATTAAAGCTGGGAACAATCAAATTGCAACAAAGAAAAAACTTTATCGATCAGCTGACGATTACTTTGGTTCGTCAATTTGATCAGCTTTTCATCGAGGCTGAGCCGAAATTTGATGAAAATGAACAAGATTTTTGTTTTTCTCAAGCAGATTGGCAGAGCTTTCTGCAAAAAATCCGCTACAAAGTCCAATGGCATGGAAAAGAGTTGTATTATGTGGAAGATGTTGCAGGTACAGAGCCAAAAAGTATGAGGATCAAAGATCTAGGATTAAAAAAACTGAGTTAAACACTATGAACTGGAAGGGGCTCCAGGGATCGCCTAGGGTATAGAAAAAATCACTGTATTTTTGTTTCTAGGAACACTGTCCACTAATTATGAAGAACCGAAAAAAGAGGAAAGCATCTTGCCGATGCTTTCCTCTTTTGCTTAGAGCGAATTTACTTTCTAAAAGGCTGTCGAAAGGATTTTTGCTTTAAACGGTAAACCTTTGAAGGGCGGCCGATACCGACAGGACGTTCGCCGATTTCTTCAAAGCAATGGAGCATCGCTTTTTTGAAGTTTGAATGGTCGATCGAACGAAAATCGACCCCAAGAAATTTAGCAAAGACCTTGCGTGCTTCAGTAATCGTAAAATCTTCTCCAAGAAGTTGTAGTACTTGCGGTTCATGTTCCATTTTATTGGCGATCCGTAAAAAGGCTTTGAGAATAATTTCGCTATGGTCAAAAGCTAACGTGTTTTTGCCTGAGGAGTCTCCCGTTTGCAGATCTAAAATGATTTCGACATCACTGTTGATCAAATAGAGCTTTTCCTCTTTGCGTTCCAGTGAAAACCAGCGGACCTCACTCGCGTCATCTCCGGCAGATAGTGGTTCTTCACCGATAAAGGCAAGATAGCTGACGGTGATCACCCAACCACGGGGATCACGATCGGGACGACTAAAGGTGTGGAGCTGTTCAATATTTTGCGCTGAAATAGTGACGCCCGTCTCTTCTTTGGTTTCTCGGATCACACTTTGTCCAGTTGATTCGTTTGGAGTGATGAATCCACCTGGCAATGCCCAGGAGTGACGGTAAGGCTGTCCTTTTCGCTGGATGAGGAGGACCTTTAGCTGGTCGTGTTCCTTGTTGTAGCACATCAGGACCATATCTACAGTCACAGAAGGTTTGTCGTATTGCGGTTGTTCCTGTTGATGGTACCAGTTTAAAAATTCTTCTTCGCTTGCTTGTTGTTCGTAGTAAATTTTTTCTTCTGATTTTGAAGAGAACGCCATTTTTTCTCCTCCTTATATATTAAGTAAGTTTCTTTTTATTGTATCATGCTTTAGATAGAAGAAACAATCTTAGAAAAAAAGAACACGGATCAAGACAAGGAAACTAGTGAAATTTTCAGTTGATTTTGCATAGTAACGCTGCACTGCGAGCATAGCTTGCTTATAGTTAGCCGTGGAACCACCGTGAGCCTGTAGTTTCACGATTTTCAAGCTTCAAAGGCTCAGTAACCAATCAAGTTGGCAACTGAGCCTAATTCACATTGAATTCTAAGCACGGCAACTATGCAAGCTCTTCTCTCCGTTACGCTAAAAGATACATTTTTGTCATGAGTGATTTCATGAGAGTAAAGAGCAAAACAACAAGGCTGAGATGTCACCGTGTGTAAGAGCCGATGTGAATTACTGGAACGGTTTAGTCTCAGTTGGCTGCTGATCCTACTGTCGACTTGAAGTAATCCATGATCGAAGTGATGTATTACCTGCCAATTCAACGATGAATAATAACGAGAAAATGTTGAAAGGACGTATCTTTCTGAAGCCGGCAATCAAGGAAATCGGAAAGAGACGAAGGAACAAATTTAGAATTCTCTGGCAAAAAATAAAACCACGTCAGTCAAAATATGGTATACTAGCAAAGAATAATCTCGTTTCGACGAAAAGGAGGAATAGGACCCATGGCTGAAAAGGAAACTTTTTATATTACTACGCCAATCTATTATCCAAGCGGCAAATTGCATATCGGTAATTCATATACAACGATTGCTTGTGATGCCGTTGCTCGCTATAAAAGATTAATGGGATTTGATGTGTTCTATCTAACAGGAGTAGATGAACACGGACAAAAAATTGAGAAAAAGGCAGAAGAATTAGAAGTTGAGCCGCAAGAGTATGTCGATCGGATGGCAGCGGATGTCAAGAAATTATGGAAAACATTAGACATCAGCTACGATAAATTTATTCGTACGACAGACGATTATCATAAAGAAGGCGTCAAAAAAATCTTCCAACAACTTTTGGATCAAGACGACATTTATCTTGGGGAATACGAAGGTTGGTATTCGGTCTCAGATGAAGAATTCTTTACAGAAACACAATTGGCAGAAGTTTTTCGTGATGAGGAAGGCAAGGTAATTGGCGGAAAAGCACCAAGCGGACATGAAGTCGAGTTGGTCAAAGAAGAATCTTACTTCTTCCGTATGGGGAAATATGCCGATCGCTTATTGGAGTACTACAATGAACACCCAGAGTTCATCCAGCCAGAAGCACGTAAAAACGAAATGATCAAAAATTTCATCGAACCAGGTTTAGAAGATCTTGCTGTGTCTCGGACGACCTTCAACTGGGGAATCCCAGTCCATGCGAATCCTGAACATGTAGTCTATGTATGGATCGATGCCTTATCAAACTATATCACTGCCTTAGGTTATGGATCAGAAGACGACAGTCTCTTCCAAAAATACTGGCCGGCTGACGTGCATATGGTCGGAAAAGAGATCGTTCGTTTCCATACGATCTACTGGCCGATCATGTTGATGGCCTTAGATATTCCATTGCCTAAAAAAGTATACGGACATGGCTGGTTATTGATGAAGGACGGTAAGATGTCTAAGTCAAAAGGCAACGTTGTGTATCCTGAAATTTTAGTGGAGCGCTACGGTTTAGATGCTTTGCGTTACTATCTGTTGCGGGCAGTACCGTTTGGCAGTGACGGTGTCTTCACTCCAGAGGATTTTGTTTCTCGTGTGAATTATGATCTGGCCAACGATTTAGGTAATTTACTGAATCGTACAGTAGCGATGATCAATAAATATTGTGACGGGATTGTGCCAAATTATGCTTCTAAAGTCACACCTTTCGATAGTGAGTTGTCAACAACAGCAGCCAATGTCGTTGGTCATTATCACGAAGCCATGGACAAAATGGAATTTAGCACGGCATTGTCTGAAGTCTGGACATTGATTTCTCGTGCCAACAAATACATTGATGAAACGGAGCCGTGGGTCTTAGCTAGAGACGAAGAACGTCAAGCAGAGCTAGACAGTGTGATGGTTCATTTGGCAGAAACACTGCGTATCGTCGCCATTCTTTTACAGCCAATTATGACGGAAACACCTGCAAAAATCTTTGCACAATTAGGCTTGGATAGTGAAACGATGGACTTGAAGGATTTACGTTTTGGCGAATTCCCAAGTGAAACGAAAGTTGTTTCAAAAGGAACGCCGATCTTCCCACGTTTGGAAATGGAAGCAGAAGTGGCTTACATCCAAAAGAAAATGTCGGAAGGGGCACAAAGCAACGATGAGTCTGTGAAATGGAATCCAGAAGAAACCGAACTGAAATCTGTCAAAGACAAAGAAATCAAGTACGAAGATTTTGATAAAATAGAATTAAAAGTGGCAGAAGTCATTGATTGTCAAAAGGTGAAGGGCGCAGATAAATTGCTGCAATTCCGCCTAGCTGCTGGAGATAATCAGGATCGTCAGATTTTGTCAGGGATCGCGGAATTTTATCCAGATCCAAGCGCACTGATCGGCATGAAAGTCGTGATCGTGGCAAACTTGAAACCACGTAAAATGCGGGGACAAATCAGTCAAGGAATGATTTTATCTGCGGAAGATGTATCAGGTAAGCTGAAGATCGTTGAAGCGCCAAAAGGCATGCCAAACGGTGCAGAGATTGCTTAAATAAACCAAGGGGTAGTACATTTTTTGTACTGCTCTTTTTTGTCTTTAAAAAATGGTTGACGAGGTGTTCAGTACTTTTCAGTGAACACCTGATTTTTTTTGGGTCTCCTAATGAAAAGAGGAGAATGCTAAATTATAAATAAAGGTGAGAAAAAGATGGACAATCAAGAGATAGACAGCAAGAACAGAAAATTTTTCATTTTGAGTCGTTTGATAAATAACGAGCATCTTAGTTACCAACAGTTGTCCGAGGATTACTTTGTTTCAAGAAGTAGTATCGCCAATGACATTGCTTTTATCAAAAAATTACTACTTAAGGAAGACCTAACACTGCAGTTTGACAATTCCGGTACTTTTTTCATAGGGACTGAAGTACAGATCCAAAAGCTTTTGAAGCGTGTGATTCTGAGTGAGCTACAAGATAGCAATGTAGGGGATATCATTATTAATAGAGTTCTTTTGAAAGATGTAACTAGTGCATTTTACGAAGTCATCAAAGAAAAAAAGATTGAGATTCCCGAGAGTTATGTTCAAAACATTCTCGTATCAATTGTTTTGATGATCCAACGTTCCAAAACTGGTAATAGCATACATTTGGAGGGCAACAATCAAGTAGGGAAACTGTTTTTGGAGTTCAATAAATATCCACTGGTTTACGACATATTAAAAGCTATCGAAGATCGCGGAATCTATCAATTTTCAATGGAGGAAACTCAATATTTGACGTATTTGATTGTCGGTAGTGGATTGAACTTCTTCATGAAGCAAGAAAATATTCCTGTTGCTTTTCGAAAAAATGTACGGAAGCTGATCCATCAAGTGAGTGAAGATTTACAGATCGATGTTAGACAGGATGGTCCACTGGAGGAAAACTTGTTGGTTCATCTGTACCAACTGATTCTGCGTATGGAAGCACAAATATCGATCATGAATCCGTTAATCGACGAGATCAAAAAAAATTATCCTTCTCTGTACGGTGTTGTCTGGTTAGGACTGGCAGATTTTTGTAAAAGCTATCAAATTGATTTGTCAGATGATGAAGTTGGTTTTATCACGATTCATTTTCAAGCTGCGATTGAGCGTTTGAAAAAAATGAATAAAATTCTCTTCGTTTGTCCGAATGGTGTAGGTACAAGTTCATTTGTCTCAGCGAAAATTAGACGAATCTTACCAAATATCGACAGTATCGAAACAACATCACTCTCACAATTGAGAGCCATGGATTTATCAGACGTTGATTTTATCATCTCCACGATCCCAGTCCCTATCAAGGAAAAACCGGTCATTCAGATTACACCAATGGTCACCGCAGAGGACATGAAAAAAATCATGAACAAATATATTGATTTGGTCATTGAACGAGAAACATTGGATGGGGAAACAAGAGAACTTTCAATGGAAGAAAGAAAGCAAGTAATCCGACATACTTTATTCACGGATTTTTCAACCAAGGAAGAAGCATTGAAAACATTGATTGACCAGCAGAAATTTTCCTCTGACATACAGAAACGACAATTCATTGCTTCGGTGTTCGAAAGGGAAGCTGTTCAATCGACCTATCTGGATAATGGTTTTGCGATTCCTCATGGAAATCCAAAATTTGTCGAAAAGACCAGCGTTTCAATCGCTATCTTAGACAAACCGATTTTGTGGGGGAAGCAAAACGTCGATATTATTGTTTTGTTGATGGTCAAAGAAGAAGATCGAAACAAAGTAGAAGCTGTGATGAATTTAGTAATGCAAGGAATCAAAAATAAAAACTGGTTTATTTCAAAAATGATGGAGGTTAACAAATGAGTAAATTAGCTGAATGGCTGCCGGCAGATCATATACAGGTGATTGATTCTGTAGGAAATTGGCAGGAAGCAGTCCAACGAGCCAGCGAACCATTGCTCAAAGAAAATAAGATTGCTGAGCAGTATGTAAAAAATATGATTGAAAGCGTGGAAAATAACGGACCGTACATGGTTCTGTCTGATTATTTTGCTTTGATGCATGCTCGACCTGGGGAAGGAGTGAATAAACAAGGAGTCAGTCTACTGGTGTCCAATCAAGCTGTAGACATGAAAGGTAAAGAGGTCAAAGTTTTTTTGGTTTTAGCAGCAGAAGATAATCAAAGTCACTTAGCATTCTTGCAGGATATTATGACTGTATTCATGGATGAAGCGCAGTACAATATGATACTGAGTGGAGAGAGACAAGAAATTATCGAATTATTCAATTGAGGGGGAAGTAAAATGAAAATTTTAGCAGTGTGTGGATTTGGTGTAGGGAGTTCAATGGTTTTAAAAATGTCGATCGATAAAGTTGTTAAAGAGCTGGGATTGAACGCATCCGTAGAAAATACAGATTTATCTACCGCAAAAGCAACACCAGCAGATGTTTATTTTACCAGTCATGAGCTCTTACCGGAGTTGAAAGCATCCGTCAAGACACCAGTATATCCAGTCAAGAAGTATATGGATGTGAATGAAGTGAAGGAACAATTGGAAAAGTTTCTAAATGAAAGTGGGGAATGATTGATGAATTTTATTACCGATCACATATTAAAAAATCCGCCAGTTCTTTTAGGACTGATTGCAATGATTGGCTTGATTGTACAAAGAAAGCCTTTTGCTGAGATTGTCAAAGGAACGGTCACTGCAGCTTTTGGAATGGTTATTTTAACTGCCGGAGTCAACATGTTAGTGGGGACGATTGCACCAATCAATACAGCTGTGCAAACACAGCTTGGAGTAGAAGTTGCTGAAGGTCTTTCAGATGTAACTTTTACAGCTGAGTATGGTGGTACTGTTGGATTGGCAATGTTTTTAGGGTTGATTATTCATTTATTGATTGCTCGTTTCACACCAGTAAAGACCATTTTTTTAACTGGACATATGTTGTGGTGGTTCCCATTCGTTCTTGTAGCAGGTGGTGTAGAAGCCGGTTTGAGAGGCACACCTTTAATTATTCTAAGTGCGGTCTTGTCCGCCGTTTACTGGTCGTTCATGCCATGGATCATGCGTAAGTATGTATGGGATGCTACTGGTGATGACTCTTTCTTAATTGGTCACCCGACTGTAGTTCTGTCTTTGATCTCTGGTTTTGTGGCAAAAATGATTGGAAATAAGGAAAAATCAACTGAAGATTTAAAGATTCCGGAGAGTCTATCTTTCTTTAGAGAGATTTCTATTACTGGCGGTCTAGTCATGTTCATTATGAACTTAGTTGTAGGATTTATTGCACCGGTACTTGTTCCAGAAGGCGGCAATTTAGTCATGTTTTCAATTGAAGCAGCTTTGAATTTTGGTGCCGGTTTGTTGATTATGCTTTACGGTGTCCGTTTATTGATCAATCAAATCATCCCGGCTTTTCAGGGGATTGCGGAAAAAGTCGTTCCTGGTGCAAAACCAGCCTTCGATGTGCCGATTTTGTTCAACTATCGACCAAACGCTGTCATCATTGGCTTTATTGCTGCCATGATTACATCCACAATTTTGGTGGTTCTTGTCAATTCGTTCAATTTGTTTGGTATTTTGATTGTTCCATTAGTCATTACAAGCTTTTTTGAATGTGGGGGAGCCGCTGTTATTGGTGAAGGACAAGGTGGTTTACGTGGAGCAATTGTCGGAACGATGGTGGCCTCTATTGCGATGGTGGCTCTAGTAGGTTTTTCAGCAGTGATGTTCAGTACAACAATTCAAAACTGGATTTTAATTTTTGGAGGAAACGATCTTTCTCTGTGGGGAATGGTTGGCAAATGGATTGGAAGCTTGTTTGGAGGTTTTTAGATGTTTCAATATTTTGATAGAGTGAGTGAAATACTTCGTGAAGTAGAAAGACATGAGCATCAAGCGATTCAGAAGTCAATAAATTTATTGACTGAAGCTAATCTGCAGAAGCGATCGATCTTTATTTTTGGAGCGAGTCATGCAGGAATTCTGACAGAAGAATTGTATTATCGTGCAGGAGGAATGCTGACGATCAATCCGATTTTTGGTCGCGAATTGATGTTGGATCGTCAGCCGATCACTTTTACAAGTAAGATGGAAAGAATGGATGGTTATGGTCATGCGCTAGCTCAAACAGTCAACTTTAAAGAAGACGATGTTTTGATCTTACATTCAGTATCTGGTCGTAATTCTGTTACCATCGATATGGCTTTGGAAGCACAAAGAAAAGGTGTGAAGATTATCGCCTTAACCAATGTCGACTATTCAAAATCAGTAACTAGTCGACATGCTTCAAAGAAACGTTTATTTGAACTGGCAGATATCGTGATCGATAATCATGGAGATATCGGTGACGGCTGCTGCGTGATCGAAGGTATTGAGCAAAAGGTAGGACCTAGTTCAACGGTCATAGGAGCAACGATTTTAAATACGATCATTGTGGAAACGACCAAAAAAATGATCGCAAAAGGAATCAACTACCCACCAATCTTTTATTCTGCTAATCTTGATGGAGGTGACCAGTTGAACAGAGAATTGTTTGAACAGTACAAGGACGTTATTCACTACCAGTTATAAATATAAGAGCTACTTGCATTGATCTCTTGACTTCATGAGAGATCAATGTTTTTTGGGTTTTCAGAAAAATTTCCAATCTTTTTTTCGAAAAATCATCAAAAAAATTGTCATTGAGGAAAACATCTTGTATAATGAATCTCGTAATATTTATTGTTTATTCATAGGGGAGTAACTGGCAGCATACGCGCTGTGGCAACGTCACCAACCGAAAATTTCTTTTCTGGTGTTGCCTTAATTAGTGAGACTTATGTATGTGCCGCGCATACACAAGTCTATTTTTTTTTTATAAAAATAGATTTGGATGCACATTCGAAGGAGGAAAAACATGTCAGAGGAAAATGCAAAGAACCAACAATCAGTTTCGGCTTACTATTCTCAAACAGAAGAAGAAGTTTTCAAAGAGCTGGAAACAAAGCCGGAAGGACTTTCGGATGCGGAAGCTCAGAGACGTTTGTCGGAATACGGTCCCAATGAATTAGAAGGAGAACCTGAAAAGGGAATGTTCGCAATGATCTTAGATCAGCTGAAAGATATGCTGGTGATTATTTTGATCATTGCTGCAGCGGTATCAATCGTTCTAGGTGAAGTTCTGGATGGATCGATCATTTTGGCCATCGTTGTACTGAACACATTTTTAGGTGTCTATCAAGAAAATAAAGCTAGCAATGCCTTGAAGGCGTTGAAGGAAATGGCGAGCCCGCAAGTGAAAGCCCGACGTAACGGCAAAGTGGTTGAGCTTGCTTCTAGCCAAATCGTTCCTGGTGATATTGTTCTTTTAGAAGCCGGCGATTATGTTCCGGCGGATTTGCGATTGATCGAAGCGAACAACTTGAAGATCGAAGAAGCAGCACTGACGGGAGAATCTTTACCGATCGATAAAAATGCGAAAGTTCTATTGGACGAAGATGCCAGTCTAGGCGATCGTATCAACAGTGGTTTTATGGGAACAGTCGTAACCTATGGACGTGGTACAGGGATTGTTACTCAAACAGGGATGCATACGCAAATGGGGAATATTGCGGGACTGTTGAATCAAAGCCCAGTCGAATCTACACCATTACAGAAAAAATTGGATCAACTAGGGAAAGTTCTAGGTTTCATTTGTTTGGGTGTCGTTATTCTGATCTTCGGTCTAGGTTTATACCGTGGGATGGACTTCTTTGAAATCTTTATGACAGCTATTGCCTTAGCAGTTGCAGCGATTCCAGAAGGTTTGACGGTTGTAGTTACGGTTGTCTTGGCAATGGGAATGCAGCGTATGGTCAAAGTACATTCGATTGTTAAACGTCTGAGTGCGGTTGAGACTTTGGGAAGTACTACAGTCATTTGTTCAGATAAAACAGGAACCTTGACTCAAAACAAAATGACGATCGAAAAGACGTATTTTGCTGGACAAACGTATGATGTTACAGGAAGTGGTTACAGCGCGAAAGGCGAGTTGCTTTCTGAAGACGGTCAAGCAGTATCAGGAGATCATATCCAACTGCTGGTTCAAGGTGCGATCTTATGTAACGACGCTAGTTTTGATTCTGAAGCAGAAACGATTCTAGGAGATCCTACTGAAGGTGCGATGGTCGTTCTTGGTTACAAATTAGGAATGGACAAAGAAAAATGGGACAATGATTTTACAAGAATCGACGAATTACCATTTGATTCAGACCGTAAACTAATGAGTACGGTACACAAACACACGGCTGAACATGCATTGATGTTTACTAAAGGTGCACCAGATGAATTATTGAAACGCTGTGTCAATGTTCAAACAGCAAATGGTATCGAACCATTGACTGATGAGAAGAGAGAAGTAATCCTTAAAACAAATGAAGGTTTTGCGCAAGATGCTTTACGTGTGATTGCCGTTGCCTATAAAGAATTGCCTGCTGAAAACTTCCAAGTGGAAGAAGAAGGCTTGACGTTTGTTGGTTTGGTTGGCATGATCGATCCACCAAGAGAAGAAGCAAAAGATGCGATCGATACATGTAAAAAAGCCGGAATCCAAGTAAAAATGATTACTGGAGACCACAGAATCACTGCACAAGCGATCGGTGAAAAATTAGGAATCGCTAGTGATACTGGAACGATCGAGGGTAGTCAGATCAATGGCATGTCTGATGAAGAGTTGCAAGAAGCGGTAAAAACAACCAATGTATTTGCCCGTGTTTCTCCGGAGCATAAAGTTCGTTTAGTCCAAGCTGTAAAACGCAACGGCGATATCGTTGCGATGACTGGTGACGGTGTCAATGATGCACCATCCTTGAAAAATGCCGATATCGGTATTGCGATGGGAATTACTGGTACCGATGTTTCTAAGGAAGCAGCAGATATGATCTTAACGGATGATAACTTTGCAAGTATCGTGATGGCTGTCTCAGAAGGTCGTACGATCTATGCGAACATCCGTAAAGTCGTTGGTTTCTTGCTTTCATGTAATATTGGTGAGATTTTGGTAATCTTCATTGCGATGCTGTTCAATATGCCAATACCATTGGCTGCTACTCAGCTATTGGCGATCAACTTGATCACAGATGCTTTCCCAGCCTTTGCTTTAGGGATGGAAAAAGCTGAAGACGATGTGATGGATAAAGCGCCAAGAAACCCTTCAGAACCTGTTGTGAACAAAATGATGGGTGTGGCTGTTTCTATCCAAAGTGTGTTCTTAGCTCTAGGTGCCTTAGCTTCTTACTTGGTAGGTTACCATGCACAAGCGCCACTTTCTACGATTTTTGCTGGCAACGTTGATCCAATTGCTCACGCAGAAGCAATGACTTGTTGTTTCTTCACATTGGTTTTAGGTGAATTGATGCGTGCCTACTCATCTCGTTCTGAAACAGTGTCTATTTTCAAAATGAAATTGTTCGAAAATAGCTACTTGAACAAATGTGTTCTTGCTTCACTAGTATTTATGATTGCAGCGATCTACGTGCCATTCTTAAATCCAGTGTTTAGCACAGTACCTTTGACAGCGAGTGAATTGGTCTTTGCTTTCCTACTTGCTTTCTTGCCAGTTGTTGGTGGAGAAGTAGCGAAAAAAGTTCGCTTTTAATAAAACCAAAAAAAGTTGAGCGAAAGATCAGTCTAGAGACTCTACTTTCAATAATAGAAATTGAGACACCTTATGGAATCTGTTTTTTAAACATGGATTCCATAAGGTGTTTTCTTTTCTATGCTATAATCCATAGTCTGAGGTCACTATATTACACTAGGCAGTCTGTTTTGCTCTCACAGTCGGTTTTAAAAGAGAGTCTTAAATGAAGATTTCTTCATGAAACGTTTATCCATATCATTATCTTCTGGACAGATCTTTCTTTATAATAAAAGAAAAAAAGGGGGGAGTCTCATGGGAGAGTTCACGATTTTATTAGTGGAAGACGAAGAAAGTTTAGCTAGTTTTATCCAAACAGAATTAGCTTTTGAAGGATATCAGATCATTTGGGCAAAAGATGGACAAGAGGCACTGGAGTTATTTGAAGCCAATCCAGTTGACTTGATTCTCTTGGACTGGATGCTACCAAAATATGATGGGATTACTGTGGCTAGAAGGATTCGCAAAGAGAGTGCGGTCCCAATCATCATGATGACTGCTCGCAACCAGACAACAGACATTGTCCTTGGACTGGATACAGGACTGGATGATTATTTAACCAAACCTTTTGAGATCGAGGAACTGTTTGCTCGTATTCGCGTCATTGAACGACGATTGACCAAACAGGAAAAAAGATTGTTGACTTATCAGAAGCTAACCTTAGATATTGCCAAGCATCAAGTCAAAGTAGCAGATGAAGAAATCTATCTCACACCGAAAGAATTTGGCGTTCTCTATGAATTGATGAAAACACCGGAAGAAGTCAAATCGCGTGATGCTCTGTTGGATAGTGTTTGGGGCTATGATTTTCTAGGTCAAACCAATGTGGTGGATGTCTATGTGCGAACGCTGAGAAACAAACTGGCAGACAATGGGCGGTTGATCCAAACGGTTCGTGGTGTTGGCTATGTATTGAGGGATGCTCATGAAAACTAATCGTTGGAAAGAGAAGAGGACAGGCGCTCAGTTTCAACTGACCAGCCGGCTTGTAGCTATTTGGGTCGGTCTGCTGATCATTGTCAATCTAGCGTTTGTCAGTATCTCCTTGTATTCGGTGTATTCTTATTTGGTCGATCAAGCTAGTGAGATCATAGATACGATGGAGACGGTACCACAGGAAAGCAGTGACTGGGAAGTTTTAACAGATGCGATGACTGCCAAAAGCGAAGAGGATGCTGTTAGGATCATTCTAACGGATGGTCCGGTCTATTACTCAGAAGGCGGAAAAGAAGTTTTCAATGAATTGGCAGAGGGTACGGCACTGCCTATCTTAAGAGGAATTATCGTCGCCGATGAAGAAATCTATTACTTTCAGCGAGAAATCCAGGGCGATCGGATCTTAGAATTGGCGATTCATGCAAACACAGTGATCGAGATGATGATGGATTTGCTTTTGACCAGTTTGGTGTTAAATATTTTTGCAGTATTGATCGGTTGTGCAGTTATTTATCTCTTTGTCGGTAAGTGGAGCAAGACTCTCCAACAAATGTCACAGGAAATCCAAGAAATCGAACACAGTCAAGAGCAAGTATTGACTGTACCGGAAACACCTCGAGAAGTGAAACAAGTTGCTACGGCCTTCAATCAATTACTGTTGATCCAGCGTGAAGCAATCGAACGGGAAAAACAGTTTGTGGCTGATGCTTCTCATGAATTACGCACGCCTTTGACAGCGATCCGTGGACATGTGCAGTTGATTAAACGCAGAGGAACCGCTCATCCAGAAGTTGTTTTGCCGTCAATCCAATTTATCGATAAAGAATCCAAACGCCTAGAAACGATGACAAATCAGCTGTTGCAGTTAGGGCGTTTGAACTCGACCCAACCAGTTGAGGTAGTTGATTTTTCGCAGTTAGTCAAGCAAGAAATAACAAAATTACAGACGGTCAGTCAGCAAAAAGTGACTTTTTCAGTGGAAGAGGGAATCTTTTTGTCGGCAGATGAAGTAGAATTGCAGCAGGTTTGTCAAAATCTTTTTGAAAATGCCAGAAAATATTCTACAGACGAAGATTTGATTCATATCAAACTTTGGAGTGAGACAGACAAGATTCTTTTGGAAGTTCGAGATACAGGGATCGGAATTCCTGACGAGGCAAAGGAACGAATTTTTGAGCGTTTCTTTCGAGTCGATCAGTCACGCTCTAGTCAAATTGAAGGTTCCGGCATTGGTTTGTCGATCGTTCGTTCTATCGTTGAAAAATATCAGGGACGGATCTGGGTGAAGGACAATCAGCCCAAAGGCAGCATTTTTGTTATTGAGTTTACAAAAGATGAAGAAATCTTCATGTAGAGTTTAAGAAAATGAGTGTTAACAGATGACAAAACACAGTAAGCTAAGTATATAGAACGAAGGAGGAAATCATTATGAAAAAAATACTTTTATATAGCGCAACACTAGCGCTGGCCTTGGTCTTTGCAGGCTGTACAGCAGAAAATCCTATCTCATCAGGAAATTCAACACCAGGTGAAACAGTAAATAGCAGCGTAACAGAAACAAGTGGAACAGAGGCTGGAACTACAGAAACAGCTGCTCAGACAGAAGTACCAACATTTACAGTAAGTGTAGAAGAAGCGATTCAGGCTTATCAGGACACTGTTCCGGATTCGGACATCATCTCAATCGAATTAGACTCGAGCTTTGGTAACTATTTTTACAAGATTGAAGGTGTCGATGACAACAAGGAATACGAAGTAAGCGTTGATGCAGAAACAAAAGAAATCAAGGGAAGTCGTGAAGAAACGCTAGACCGGGATGAACAAAATGGTGTGAAAAGACAAGAAGATCAATTAGATTTAACCGATTTATTGTCAATCGAGGAAGTGACTGAGGTCGCCATGAATGAAGTGTCTGGTGGTCAAGCCACAGATTGGGATCTAGAAAAAGAAATGAATGTTACTTATTGGGACGTTCAGATCGAAGATGCTAGTAAAGAAACCAACATTAAGATTCATGCGCAAACTGGTGAAGTACTGGAAGTCGAAGTCGACGACTAAAGCTTCTTTTCAAAAATTCCGTTTCCTATTTGGAAGCGGAATTTTTTCTTCTTTCCTAAAAAGTCAAAACAAGGTAAAATGGGAACAGTTGATAAGAAAGTGGGAGATAGATTTGAAACCAAATTTAGGATTTTATGTACAAAAAATCAATGACATCGTTAAAGATACAGAAGCAATCGGAGAAGAGATGAATCCTTGTTTCGAGGAGATTCGCCAAGCAATCGACGAAGATAAAACAGCAGAGATCTCTGAAGAAAAAAGAAATGAGATCGTGAAAGTATTTGAAGAAGGGACAAAAAAATACCAAGCGATGAAAACAACGATCGCAGCTTTGCGTCCACCAGCACGTGTTATGGGGATCCACAAAAAATTTGAGCGTTCATACTTTGAATACGTAGAGGGTTGCGAAGAAATGATCGCTAGTCTGTCTGAAGGTGTCGATGCCGCAGCGTTTAATGCTGCAGAAGCAAAGCAAGACGAAGCAACTGATACGATTGCTTTTTCAATCCAACGAATGACAGGTTTGCTTTTGAAAAGATAATAATGATAAAAAAGGACACTAAAACGAGAAATATTTAATAAAACTATTAGGTTATTTTTATGACAAAACTTCTTGGAAGCTATATACTAATTTCATAACCAACAATAACCTTTTTATTTTTCATTTTACTCCTTAGTAGAGTAATTACTCCTTTTTCCGTCAGACCTAACCAATCTGGCGGTTTTGTTTTTTTATTGATATATCAACGTTTTAAAGCCATTAAGCGGTAGTTTGAGAGGGGAATCTTTCAGACTATCGCTTATTTTATTTTCTCCAAAAGTGGGGAAGGTCTGTGCTTTTGTCTGTGCATTGGTTAAAAACCAACAAAATTAGCAAACTTTGAAGCCGTCTTTTCTTGTTCTTCAGGCATAACATGAGAGTAAATTTCTAATGTAATTGTTATGTCCTTGTGTCCTAGTCGTTCGCTTACTTCTTTCACGGGTATACCAGCTTGTAGCAATAAACTTGCGTGAGTGTGGCGGAAGTGGTGGGGTGTAATCTTGGGAAGTTCATACTTCGTAAGAATACTTTTTAGCCACTGGTTAGGAATAGCTAATTTGTGTAGCTGGTTCTTTCTATCAGTGAAGAGAAATTGTTCGTCACTCGATGTGTTAAACCCCATTTTCAAATAATCGGAACGTTGCAGAACACGCCATCTTTTGATTAGCTGTATCGTTTCATCATCAATGCTCAACGTTCGAATACTAGAATGAGTCTTTGGCGATTGAATGGTAATGGTATTGTTAAAGTCTTTTGCTACCGTCTTATCAATAGTAATTGTCTTGTTTTTAAAATCTATATCTTTCCATTGGAGTGCCATAATTTCACTCTTTCTAGCACCAGTAAATGCTAGAATCCTAAAAAAAGTTAGTTGTTGAAAGTTGCTATTGTCCTTCAAATAATGAAAGAAAGTAGTGAGTTCCTCTTTCGTGTAATACTTCAATTTTTCCTCTTCTTGCTTTTTTCTAGGCAAGATTGTTCTTTTCATAGAATTGTCCTTAAGAATATCCAAAGACTCTCCGAAACGCATAATTTGGGCCGTTACTGAACGAACGTAACTATAGCGTTTTAACCCGCTGTCATATGCTTTATTCACTAATTGTTGGCATTTAACAACAGTGATTTCATTGAGCTTCATTTTTCCTAGAAATGGTAAAACATGATTATCCACAAAACTTTTTTGATCTATGAACGAGGAGGTCTTTACGTTTAACTTCTGCTGATCAATCCAGAGGTCATAAAGGTCTTGAAATGTTATGATGTTAGAGTTATCCGATTCAATCCCATTCTCGTCAACATCCTTCAATATTTCAGCAAGTGCAATCTGTGCTTGTTTCTTCGTTTTAAATCCTTGTCGCTTCCGATAAACATTCTTTCCAGTACGTGGGTTACGTCCGACATAAGCGTTGAACATGTAGGCGCTAGTACCATCTTTTTTGGTGTACTTATTGATCTGTGTCATTGATTTCTCCATTCTACCACCACCGCCAGTGTACAGTAGATGAAAAATTGTTTGGCATCACTCCTTTCGTTTGGTACAATAGGCATAGCAAATAAGCCTATTATTTATTGCTTTGCACGCTCTCAACTTTGGACGGTAGGGGCGTGTTTTTTTAATTTGTTTTAAGATAATATCTTATCCGATTTAGTTCGATTGCATTTCCAGCAAAGTGTTTGCAAATTGTCTGGACTAGATAGTCCGCCTTTCGAAATAGGGATAATATGATCGATTTCTAGTAAAAGTAGGCTCTGTTCTTTTGTTGATGCGCCACATATTTGACAAGTATGGTCATCTCTATACTTTATTATATTGCGTAATCTGCTAGTCATGAGAGCTCTCTGTGCTTTAGCACTTTTTTTGTATTTAATTTTTTCAGATATAAAACTTGCTGTGGCTTCTACAGTTTCGCCGTCAAATGTGATTGTTGATTTTTGCGAACTATTTCCCCCAGCACTTACATATTCAAAAATATACTCAGCATATTTAACATTGATATTTGGAATTTCAGCACCTAATTTTTCCATTAATTCTTTTTTGTAATATTTCAAAATAAATTTCGGTGGGTCAAAGTCAGTTTCTATTTCCTGTTCTCTCAACCGCAAATTTTCTACTGTATTCTCCATACGAGATATATTTTCACCGATTTCTTGTAATTGGTTAAGGTTTTCTTCGGTCGGATTGATATCAAAATACTTACAAAGATATTTTATAGGTTCCTCTGAAGCTTTTCGGACAACTTGCAAAGAGGTTGGGTACACATTCTGTGCATTAATATTTTTGGTGTTTCTATCTCGTTTGTAGCCATGTTTACTAGTATTTTCGAATGTAGCTAAATGGGCATACTCGTTTTTATTTTCTATCGGTACAAACTGATTATTATTTGGAATTTCTTTTACATACTCCGCTACTTCATTAAAGTCTTTAATAGTAGATTCGATTTTTTCTTTTTGTTCTAAAAATTCAGGACTTTTAAAATACTTTTCTTTTTTGACGTACCGAATAAGTCTGTATACAAGATAGATTCCGAGGGCGGTAAGTAAAAAAGGGAGAGCCCACCAAAAAATTGCTATCGCTATTGCTATTAGTACCAAGACGACGATAATTTGCATGTTTTAATTCCTCTTTTCTGATATAATATGTATTGTCTCATATCTCAGAAGAGGTCCCCCTTATCAGTGTTGCTGCACTGGTAGGGGTGTTTTTATTGCGCAAATTTAATATCATATCCCATACCGATATCGAACTCTTCAATTAATTGCGTATAATTGTAATGACCATCGTTTTCCGCAATGATGTAATTTACCATAAAAGTTTTGGCTTCGTTCTCCATTTTAGAATGATTGATGAACGTATTGTACAACGCTAAATACTCACTATGATCAATAACGTGTTTCAACTCATGTAGCACAACCAATTTCATTTCTTCTTCGTTCAACGCTTCATTCACGAAAATTCTCTTCCATTTTTGGACGTAGCATCCTTGTTTTTCTATAGCTAATACTTCGAGGCTGATTCCTAACTCTTTTAATTTGCTTCGCATTTCTTTCAATCAACAACACCTCACTTACCTTTACGACCCATCATATAAGCGATTATGGCGTCTTTATCATTCTCCGTAAGTTCTTCACCATCAAAAGACATGACATTTTCTAAGGCTTTGCGTAATTCGGTTTCTTTTGGGTTTTCTTCGCGTCCCAAAAGATAGTCTACGGATACGTTGAAATAGTCTGCCAAACGAGATAATTCTACAGGATTTGGATTCTGTCTTTTCCAACTAGCTAAATATCCATTAGAATAACCAAAATTTATTTCCAACTGTCTTATAGAAATATTTTTACTTTTCGCAAGTTCTTTAATTATTTCGTAAGTATTCATTGATGTATCAACCTTCCTGAATGCTTACAAAAAAAATTTAGATAATTAATATAAAAATTGTTGACTTATTCCTATTAATAATCTATACTGATTCTTGTAAACAAGTTTAACAACTAAAAAGACTACAAAAAATAGAACTGATTATAACGCTGACCGCCAAGAAAGCTAATAAAATCGTTTATTTAATGTCTTATTTAATTGTGCTTTCAGTATAGATTATTAATCTATTTATGTCAATACATTTTAGATTATAGTTGTTAAATTTGTTTGCTCATATAAAAGAAAGGAGTTGCAACTATGGCAAATATCCAAGATACAAAACAAAAAATTCTCGACCATTTTGAGAAAAACAATTGGGAAATTCCTGATGTTGCAAGTGCTTTAGGCATTACGGAGCAGTACTTGCGGAAGATTTTGAACAATCCAGACAAGCATTTGAAGCAAATGACGGACATTATTTCTTATTACAAAATTAGGTAGGTGGTAAATATGCAGCAAGTGCAAATCGAAGTCGCTCATGTTTTAAGCCCGGAACAAATGACTGCTATTCGCCAACAGGCTTATGAAGCTACCTTGGAAGGTATCGAAAAAGCCAGACGAGATAGCGAGATTGATAGCGATCTAATCTTTACCAAAATAGGTTTAAGGAAGTTTTTGGATAATTGTTCAGACAGTTATGTTGAAGAATTGCTAGCTAAAGGATTGCCAAGAGGTAGGACTTTATCAGATAGAAAACAAGTATTTTCAAAGAGAGCTGTGAGAGCTTGGTTGCTGGAAAGTAATGAATAAAATCCACCACCGCCAATGGAAACCGAGCTTTAAATAAATTTTTAGGAGGCAAACAATGAAGAAAAAAGCACTAGAAGGTTTAGATGTCATCGGCTGGTTAGGCATGTTGGTTTGGTCATCATCGGTTGATATCCGGATAGGTCTTGCAGCGGTTGGGTATTTTGGATTAGTGACCGCAGTCAAAGCAGCAGTAGGGAAGGAGTAAGGACATGACCAATGAAGAAAAAGCAAAAATCATCCTAGAATCGATGGATAGCAATGGGGTCCAAATCAACTGGAACATGGAGAAATACTATACTGCAGGAATCATCAAAGGTCTGGAAGAGATTAAAAAGAAAGAGAATGCGATTAATAGCGGAATGTAGAAAGAAGGTGAGTAGATGAACTTACAACAAGTTTTTTCGAGAAATTTTAGAGTGGCTATGGCGGAAAGAGGTTTAAGTATTACTAAAGTATCTGAGTTGTCAGGTGTTTCGAGAACGTCTTTATCTAACATTGCTCATTGTCACTCGGTTTCGATTCGTTTTGAGACTATTGAAAAAATAGCGCAGTCAATGAATATAGACCCCGAAAATTTACTAAAAAAGCCTACCTCGTTAGCAGACGAGATAAGCAAATAAAATATTCTACAAGGAGATTATAACATGAAAGAACAAAATTCAGAAGTCGTAAGAGGGTACAAAGTATTTGACGAAAATTGGCAGTGCAGAGGGTTTCAGTATGAAGTAGGCAAAACATTCACTCACGGCGAACAAATTGAACCTTGTGTTTCAGGCTTTCATTTTTGCCCAAAAGTTTCTGATTGCTTTAGTTATTACAGTTTCGATCCAAGAAACAAAATTGCCGAAGTAATCGCTCACGGGGAAGTAAAAGGTGATGACGACAAACTTGTAACAGATGTCATCGAAATCATTCGCGAAGTGTCTTGGGAAGAAATGCTCAGACTTGCAAATAGCGGTAGTAACAATTCGGGTCACTCCAACAGTGGTGACTTCAACAGTGGTGACTTCAACAGTGGTGACTTCAACAGTGGTGACTTCAACAGTGGTGACTTCAACAGTGGTCACTCCAACAGTGGTGACTTCAACAGTGGTCACTCCAACAGTGGTCACTCCAACAGTGGTGACTTCAACAGTGGTGACTTCAACAGTGGTCACTCCAACAGTGGTGACTTCAACAGTGGTGACTTCAACAGTGGTGACTTCAACAGTGGTCACTCCAACAGTGGTAACTTCAACAGTGGTAACCGCAACAGTGGTGAGTGGAATGTATCTGATCATAATTCTGGATGTTTTAATACCGAAACTAGACCGCTGCACTTCTTTGACAAAGAAACGGATATCACGTGGGCTGACTGGTATCGGCATCGAGGGCGTTACATTCTTAATAGTTTCTTGTACCGTCCAACATCTTGGGTTTGGCATGATGACATGACGGATGACGAAAAAGCGCAAAATCCACACTGGGAAGTGACACGAGGCTACTTAAAACGTAACCAATTGAGTTACAAAGAAGCATTCCAAGAGTTTTGGAATAAGCTTGACGAAGGTGAAAAAGCGGACGTACTGACTATTCCTAATTTTGATGCTGTGAAGTTTGAAAAAATAACTGGGGTGAATGTGCATGGATAAGATTGCCTTACTTCAAAAGCACTTGGCGGGCTTTAAAGAGTTGAAACCTGATAATCGGTCCAAGCCTCGTGTGCCTAAGAAATCTAAGAAGCTAACAGATGAACAGTTCAAGAAAAAACAAGAACAGTACGAGGAGAAAATGAAAGACTGGCAGAAGTCTGATAAACCCAAAGCGAAGCTACGACAGTTCTGCGTTACTGGTGAAGGTACTGCGTTAGGGGGATCTGCGCATAGAATGTTTCGTTTATATGATATCCCGAACGAACTCGGTGAAACGTATTTTATCGGCGGAGACGGAGAAAGTTATCCTGACTTTCAAGGTGTGGTGGACAGGGCGACTTCTTTTAGCGACCGTGTGCTAAAACTACCTGTTGACCGTGATTTCATACGATTTTTAGCAACTTTAGATAAAGCAGTGGATGTCGCAAACTTCCATTTCAAAGATGGGAAGCTTTCTGTGGAGCCAAAAGTTTTTTCACGCGAAAGGAACGAAGAGAATTTGAAGGAGGATAGTTTCAAAAATGCAAACTATCAATTGTCCTTGGCTTCTGATACCGATATTCGGTTTAGCGTGAATGTGGAATATTTGCTTTCCATGTTCAAATTAGCTCAGCAACTTAAAATACGTGAAATCATCATGCATTTTGTTAGTCCGATACGCCCCGTTCGATTTGAAGGAGATTCATTGACCTACATCATTGCTCCAGTAAGATCATAAAAAAATTAGGAGGAAAACTATTATGGCAAAAATTACATTAAATATTGAAGCAGGCAGCACGGAAGAATTAAGAGAGGCTTTAGATCAATTGCAGTTTGGGCAAACGGTTGAAATTCATCATCTAGCAGAAGATCCTAAGAAGGAAAAACCTGTTGAAAAGCCTGTTGAAAAGCCTGTCAAAGAAGAAAAAAAGAAACCTGCACCAAAGCCAAAGAAAGAAGAGGTCTCTACGGAAGAGACTTCCGAAACTCAAAACTCTACTGAAAAAGAAGTGCCGGTGGACGAAACGGATCCGAAAACATCCGCTACCGCTAACAAATATCCGAAAGCGACAAAAGATGATGTTTTTGCAGCCGTCAAAGACGCCTTGAAAAAAGGCAAACGCGATGAACTAAAAACAGCGTTTGGACGTTTCGATGTTGAAAAAGCTTCACAGTTGAAACCGGAACATTTTGGCGTTTTCCTTACGGATTTAGAAGTTTTGGTAGGTGAATAATATGCCAGTCGGAAAACACGCGCTTTTAGGCGCAAGCAGCGCGCATCGGTGGTTGATTTGTCCGCCGATCGCACGCCTTGAAGAAGATGTCGTAGACAAAGGTAGCGCGTTCGCACAAGAGGGTACAGACGCGCACGAACTTGCAGAACTGCAGTTGATGAAACGTTTTAAGTTAGCACCAGCGCGAACCTTAAACAGCAAGCTGAAAAAGTTTAGAGAAGGCAGCAGCTACTATGACAAGTCAATGGAAGACTATATCAGCGATTATTGTGACCTGGTAGAAGAACGTTTCAACAGCTATGAAAAAGCCGAAGTAGAACTGGAACAACGTGTAGATTTTTCTAAGTGGGTGCCGGAAGGGTTCGGAACGAGTGACGTCGTTATCCTGGCCGAAAACACGATCGAAATTATTGATCTAAAATACGGCAAGGGCGTGCCGGAGGATGCCTACTTAAATCCGCAACTTATGTTATACGCGTTGGGCGCCGTTGATAAATACGATTTGTTGTATGACTTTGAAACGGTTCGCATGACGATCGTGCAGCCGCGACTAGACAACCTATCAACATTTGAAATTGATGTCGCTGAACTGATGTACTGGGCGGACAACTACGTGGCACCGCGTGCGGTACAAGCCTATGAGGGTATAGGCGAATGGACGATCACGAATGACGTTGTGAAGTTTTCAAAAGTCCGCGCACAGTTACGGCCCAGGGCAGAAAAGAATTTCAAGCTGATCGAAAAATTTGATTTTCAAGATGCTGCACTTTTAAACAATGAAGAGATCGCCGAGATTTTGGCACAAGCGTCTGAAATTACAAAATGGATCGAACACGTAGAAAGCTTTGCACTGTATGAAGCACTGAACAACGGTGCGGAATATCCGGGCTACAAACTTGTAGCCGGTCGCAGCAATCGCAAAATATCCGATGAAGAAGGCCTAGCCTTAATCTTGGATATGGAAGGCTACGACGACAAAGAATTCTTGAAACCGCGCCAGTTGCAAGCAATCGGCAGCCTAGAAAAATTAGTCGGCAAAAAGAAATTCGCCGAACTAGCAGCCGATTTCATCATTAAACCGGAAGGAAAACCGACACTCGTACCAGTCACAGACAAGCGCCCAGCGCTCAACAGCGTGGACGCTGCAGCCGAAGATTTTGAAGGGGTGAAATGATATGCCGAAGCAAAAACCGAAAGCGGTCGTATTCGCTGGAACAGGTTATCAAATCATTCGATCAGATCCGCGAAACTTAGAACTGCAGGTTTTAGGCACAAACGCCGACGGCAAAGAAGTCTATCAATTTAAAGGCTATTTTCAAACGATAGAAGCGGCTTTGGCCTACCTGGTCTATAAGTCTAGCTTACTAGACGAATCGCTTACACACGACATAGAAAGCTATGTCAAATCAATTTTGGATACAAAGAAAACCGTCGTCGCAGACATCAAAAATCAGTACGACGAATTTTTCTAAAATATAAAAATAATCGAAAGAAGGAATTTTATCATGGCAAAATTAACAGGAACTAAAGTAGTAACGAATAAAGTGAGATTGAGTTTTGTAAACGTCATTGAACCGAAAGCATTTGAAGGACAAGAACCGAAATACTCTGCTATGCTGCTTATCCCTAAAGACGACAAAGAAACGTTGTCAGCTATCAAGAAAGCCATCAAGGCCGCTTATGATGCAGCGAAAGGCGACAAGCTGAAAGGCGTGAAACCGGATCGAGTGAAAACTACTTTGCGAGACGGTGACGAGGAAAAGGACACCGAAGAACATCCGGAATTTGAAAACATGATGTTTATCAACGTTTCAAGCAAAACAAGACCGCAAGTCGTGAAACGTGAAGACGGCATGTTAGTGAAAACCGAAGACCCGGAAGACATTTACAGCGGTGTGTATGCGAATGTGTCTATTAACTTCTACGCGTACAATACAGCAGGAAACAAAGGGATCGCTGCAGGTTTGAACAATATTCTTACAAGCGGAAAAGGCGACTTCCTGGGCGGACGTGCGAACGCTGAATCTGACTTCGGCGACATGGACTGGGACGACGAAGAAGACGAGGACGATTTTTTATAAAAACTGAATAGAGGGCTGAAAAGCCCTCTTTCTTTTAGGGGGAAAAACGATGGCCGTAAGAGTGACCATATACTTAAAAAGTGGCGGAAATGTGGGACTAGATATTAAAGATACTACGGTAGCGGATCAAATTGAAATTTATGAGGATCTTTTCAATCCGGGAAAAAATAAAACATTTTTAAAGCATGTTGGTCCGGCATCAACGCAGTTGATACCTGCTGAAAATATCGCGTGCATAGATGTGAAAGAGGTGTTCAGAAGTCATGAAAGGACGCAACGACGGTGAGAGAAAACACATCAAATTCGTTGAACAGGTAATTTTTACATCGAAGGAATACCGGGCGATGAAAAAGGAATTTGATGCGATGAAAAAAGAAGTCGCTTATTTAAAAAAGAAATTTGAAGCGATGGAAAATGAAAAGGACATCGACGCTTTGGGAGACCTGGAAGCACAGCAGGAAGCTGAAAGAGACGCTGCCTGGCGTGACTGGTTAGATAGTGAGGAATGGCGGGGCTAAACATGAAAACATTAAACATCGACATAGAAACATACTCGGACGAGGACTTAATGAAAGTCGGCGTTTACAAGTATGTGGATAGTCCGAACTTTGAAATTCTGCTGTTTGCCTTTTCGGTTGATGGCGGTCCGGTGGAATGTATCGATCTTACTAAAGACAAAGTACCGGAAGAAATTATCGAAGCGCTGGACGATCCGGAAGTAACAAAAATCGCTTTTAACGCACAGTTTGAACGTGTTTGTCTATCTAAGTTTGTCGGTGCCAGCGAAAGACTGGATCCGGCGCAGTGGCGCTGCACGATGGTTCATGCGAACCAGTTAGGCTTACCGGCTTCACTTGGCCAATGTGCGAAGTATTTAGGCATCGAACAGCAGAAAGACACAAGAGGCACGCAGTTGATCAATTTCTTTTCTAAGCCGTGCAAGCCGACAAAGAAAAACGATCAGCGGACGAGAAACCTGCCGGAACACGATCCGGAAAAGTGGCAAACCTTTGTTGAATACTGCATACAAGATGTAAACGTTGAAATGGCGATCGCTGAAAAACTAGGAAAAGTGCCAGTCAAAGAAAGCGAGTGGCAACTCTATGCATTAGATCAACAAATTAACGACAGAGGGGCACAAGTTGACGGTGAGCTAGCTACTGCAGCTGTTGAGATGATGGAAGAGCTGACAGATGAAAACATGGCCAAGTTGCGAGAAGTGACCGGCTTAGAAAATCCGAACAGCTTGAAACAACTCAAAGAGTGGTTAGCAGCACAAGGCACACCTTTTGAGAAATTAGGCAAGGACTTAGTAGAAGCTGCCGTCAGCGGCGGCAAGTTGCCGGAACAGGTAGAAACAGCCCTTAGATTGCGTTTAAACCTTTCCAACTCGTCAACGAAGAAATACATCATGATGGACGGCGCAACGTGCAGAGACGGCCGTATTCACGGTATTTTGCAATTTTACGGCGCGAACCGAACAGGGCGCTGGGCCGGCCGATTGCTGCAAGTACAGAACTTGCCTAGAAACTACCTGCGCGAAATAGAATTCGCACGGGAACTAGTCAAAGCAAAAGACACCGAAGGCATCGAATTGATGTATGACAGTGTGCCGGATACCTTGAAACAACTAATCAGAACCGGCCTGATCGCAAAAGACGGCCACCGCTTTGTAATCAGCGACTTTTCTGCGATTGAAGCGCGGGTTATTGCCTGGTACGCCAATCAAGACTGGGTGCTGGACGTGTTTAGGACACACGGCAAAATTTACGAAGCGACAGCCGCGCAAATGTTTGGGCTTGGAAAAGTGGAAGACTACGACTGGAAAAGCCACACAGGAAAAGACATGCGGCAACGTGGAAAAGTGGCCACCTTAGCACTTGGCTACCAAGGCGGACCCGGCGCACTTAAAGCAATGGGCGCACTGGAACAAGGTATCAAAGAAGAAGAGCTGCAAGACATCGTGAACCGGTGGCGCGAAGCAAACAAGCGAATTAAAAATTTTTGGTTTGATACACAGCGGGCCGTGATCGACTGCCTAAAAAACGGCGGCATCACCAAAGGGCCGAAAGGGTTGAAATTTTATAAAAAATTCGGTTTTCTGTTCATCCAATTACCGTCCGGACGAAAATTGGCATACGCTAAAGCTCATTTGGAAGAAGGAAATTATGGACCAGCCGTTTTCTACGAAGGTCAAGGTGATAAGGTCGCTTTTACGAAGCAACAGACCTATGGCGGAAAATTGGTGGAAAACATTGTACAAGCAACGGCTAGGGATGTACTAGCTGAATCGCTTGTACGACTTGAAAAAGAAGGCTATCCAGTTGTGTTCCACGTACACGATGAAGCAGTCTGCGAGGTTCCTTACGATTTTGGTTCGGTAGATAAGATGAATGAAATTCTTTCTGTCGTTCCTGATTGGGCAGAAGGATTACCTTTAGCAGCCGCAGGCTTTGAAACGAAATTTTATATGAAAGATTAGGTGATTTTATGGATGAAGCAGTTGTTTGGCATAAGATGGCTCTGATACTCGAGGTGATAAAAAATGAAACAGAAACAATACCGAGCTTTTGGGTTAGAGACGGGCGAGATTTATGCGGAAGGAAATGAAGAAGAGGTTCGCCGAAAATTACAAAAGAAGTTTCCTTCGTATCGTACAGATACGAAAGCTCGATTGGCGTTACAAGTGCCCGTTTATCCAGAACCTCTAATGATTTCAAAAATTTAGAAAGGATGGCCGAGAAATGGAAAAGCCTAAAAAAAATCCATCTTTAAAGTTTAACGGTGAGATCCATCTCGCCATTGGAAGCGGAAGAACAGAAAGAAAATGGAAGAACCGGACACAGAACTGGTCTGACTTCCTGCAACGTTTAAACACGCCGACGGTGACGCAGGAAACCGTTGAGGACTACAAAAAAATGCCGAAATCCAAGCAAGACGACATCAAAGATGTTGGCGGGTTTGTTGGTGGTTGGTTAAAAGAAGGCAAGCGGAAAAAGGGGTTTGCACAGCAGCGCAGTCTTGTGACGCTGGACGCGGACAGCACGACACTGGACTTTTGGGACGACGTGAAAATTTTATTTGATCACGCGGCTGCCGTTTATACGACACACAGCCATTTAGTGAAAGGCCCGCGTTACCGCTTAATTATCCCTTTAAGCCGGCCGGTGACGGCCGAAGAATACGAACCGTTAGCGCGTAAAATTGCTGATTTGTTCGGCATGGATAACTTTGATGATACGACGTACCAGGCTGAACGATTGATGTATTTTCCCAGCCATTCAATCGATGGCGAATATTTTACGGACTACATGGACGCGCCGTGGATTGATCCGGACGAAGTGCTGGCCGAGTATCACGACTGGCGCGATAGTAGTTTTTGGCCGGAATCAAGTCGCGGGCATTCAATCCGTGCAGACCAGGCGAAAAAGGCCGGCGATCCGTTGGAAAAGAAAGGCGCGGTCGGGGCATTTTGCCGCACATATGACATCGTTTCTGCTATTGAAACCTTTTTGCCGGACGTGTACGGGCCGACTGGCCACGATGACCGCTGGACGTATTTAGGCGGTTCGACGAGTGGCGGGCTAGTGATTTACGATGACAAGTTTGCTTATAGCCACCACGGCACCGATCCGGTGGGCGATCAATTAGTCAACGCGTTTGACCTGGTCCGTATTCATCTTTACGGCGACATGGACGAGGATGTTAAACCGCAGACGAGAATAGACCGCTATCCGTCTTACAAGGCGATGCGCGATTTTGCGATGGACGATAAGGAAGTTAAAAAGCTGATTCAATCTGAAACGTTGTCGCAGGCGTTTGAAGACTTTGACGGCGAACTGGTGGAACTCGAAGAAGAGGACAAAGACTGGTTTAAGAAAATGGAACTTGAAATTGATGAATACGGACAAATTGCCGCTTCTGCGAAAAATTTGGAAACGATCATTCTGCAAGATCCGAACATCCGGAAAAAGATTTTCATGAACAGCTTTTCTAATCGTATCGAAATCAAGAAAGACCTGCCGTGGCGTAAAGTTGGCCAGGATAAAACCTGGAAAGACAGCGACGACGCCGGCATAAGAATATACATCGAAAAGATTTATGGCATCGTCAACCGTGGAAAAATCGACGATATGCTGGCACAAGAAATCGAACGCAATTCTTACGATCCGGTACTTAATTACCTGGAAAGTTTGGATTGGGACGAGGTACCAAGAGTTGAAACGCTTTTGATGGACTACCTGGGCGCGCAAGACGTGCCATTCAATCGCGTGGCCATGCGGAAGTTTTTAGCCGCTGCGGTAGCAAGAATTTACGTGCCAGGCATTAAATTCGATTACATGCTAGTCACAAGCGGTCCGCAAGGTATCGGGAAAACCTTACTGCCTGCAAAATTGGCCGGAGACTGGTTTTCTAACAGCTTAGAAGGGGTCAGCGGGAAAGATGCCTACGAGGCACTTCAAGGCGTTTGGATCATGGAAATGGGCGAACTTTCCGCCACCAAAAAAGCAGATATCGAAGCCACGAAACATTTTATCAGTAAACAAGAAGACATTTTCCGGGTGGCTTATGGCCGTCACAAGTCGTACTTTAAACGCCGTTGCGTGTTTTGGGGAACGACGAACGATAATGAGTTTTTAAGAGACAAGACCGGAAACCGCCGTTTTTGGCCGGTAGATGTCGGCATTGAACCGATCAAGCATCACGTTTGGGAAATGTCAGACGAAACGCGTGATCAGATTTGGGCGGAAGCCGTGCATTATTGGAAGGCCGGCGAAAAGCTGTATTTGACCGACGAACAAGAAAAGTGGGCGCTGGAACAACAAGAATTTCACACGGAATCGTCAAGCATGGAAGGCGAAATTTTGGAATATTTGGAAATACCAATAACGGAAGACTGGTACGCGCGTACAAAGCAAGAAAGGCGCGAGTATATTCAAGGCCACGGCACGGACATTGTGGATGACGGCGATGTCGTGAGAAACAAAATTTGTGTGGCGGAGATTTGGAACGAACTCTATAACGGAGATTCTAAGAATATTCATCCGGCAAAAGCGGCAGAAATTCGTTTAATTTTGAATAATTTGACCGGCTGGAAGAAATCAAACACAGGAGATAAGGGGCGTTTAAGGTTTGGCACGGGGTACGGACGACAAGTTGCCTACGTAAAGCAAGAACCTTAGAGCCACAAGGGAAACAGCATTTTTCATGTAAAAAGCGAGGGTGTACCACCTTTTAAAATGAAAAGTGGTACACCAAAAATCACTAGTGTACCACCTGTACCACCTAAAAAAGTGAGGTGGTACGCCTAGTGGTACGCCTTGAAGCGTTGGGGCAGTAGGGAAAGAGGTGCATTGTACCACCTGTACCACCTTTTTTACTCTACTTACTGAAAAAGTAATTATACATATATAGGGGTATATAAAATATATGTAAAACAGGGGTTTCAGTCTATACGCGCGCGAGGGGGTACAAGTGGTACGGCAGAAAGGGGACCGAAAATGGAAACTGAAAAAGACATCGAGACATATTTTAAAAAGCAGATAACGAAGGCAGGCGGGCTATGTTTAAAATTTACTAGCCCAGGAGTGCGAGGCGTACCAGACAGGATCGCAATTTTTAAAGGCAAGACCTTTTTCGTTGAATTGAAACGGCCGGGGCAGAAGCCAAGAAAAGACCAAGAAAAAATGGCGAAGACGTTTGAAAAGCACGGCGTAAAAATTTACGTGATCGATACGAAAACCGAAGCGGAACTTTTCGCCTTGAAAATGAAGGTGGGCGATTTATGAAATGCCAGCTACACGAATACCAAGAGTATTCAAAAGATTTTATCTTAGATCATCCCTATTGTGCCTTATTGCTGGATATGGGTTTAGGCAAGACACTTTCTAGCTTGACGGCCATCGAAGAACTGATCAATGTTTTTGGCGACGTAGAAAACGTTTTGGTGATCGCGCCGCTTTCGGTAGCAGAAAAAACCTGGTCCGACGAGATAGCCAAGTGGGATCACTTGCAGCACTTGACCTTTTCAAAGGTTTTAGGCAGCCAGAAACAACGTTTGGCGGCATTAAGTAAAAAAGCCGACGTCTATCTGATCAACCGTGAAAACGTAGAATGGCTGGTAAACCATTACCAACGCCGCTGGCCGTTTCAAACTGTTATTATCGATGAATTATCAAGCTTTAAGTCAAGCAGCGCGAAACGCTTCAAAGCACTGCGTAAAGTACGGCCAACGATGAAGCGGGTGATAGGACTAACAGGAACCCCGTCACCGAACAGCTTAATGGATTTATGGCCACAAATTTATTTATTGGATCAAGGTGAACGGCTATGCAAGACGATCACACAATACCGAAACAAGTATTTTGTGCCGGATCAACAAAACGGCCACATCGTCTATAGCTGGCGATTAAGACCAGGAGCGGAAGAAGCCATTTACAAAAAAATTAGTGATATCTGCGTCAGTATGAAAGCCAAGGACTACCTGCAGTTACCGCCACGAACAAATAACATCGTATCGGTGGAGTTGGACGAAAAGGACAGGCGAAAATACAAGGAACTGGAACGAGAATACGTTTTAGAAATGAAAGACGCTGATGTTGTTGCCAGCAACGCGGCCACCTTATCAAACAAGCTTTTACAGCTATCTAACGGCGCCATATACGATGAATTCGGCAACGAGTGGGAAATACATGAGAAAAAGCTGGAAGCATTAGGACGCATCATAGACGAGGCACAGGGGCAACCGGTTTTAGTCTTTTACCAATATCGGCATGACCTTGACCGCATACAAGCTACTTTCAAACAAGCGAAAAAATTGGACGTTGCTGCCGGCGATATCGACGCATGGAACAAAGGCAAGATACCGGTACTTTTAGCACATCCGCAATCTGCGGGGCATGGTTTAAACCTGCAGGCAGGCGGCCATATCATCGTTTGGTTTGGGCTTACTTGGTCGCTGGAGTATTACCAGCAGGCAAACGCAAGACTGGACCGACAAGGCCAAAAAGAACCGGTGATCGTGCATCATTTAGTGACAACAGACACGATCGACGAACAGGTTATCAAAGCACTGGAAAATAAAGAAGTTGGCCAAGAAGCCTTAATGGCGGCCGTAAAAGCAAAGATTGAGGAGTATCGGGGGTAGGTTTATGTACGAATGGTTAAACAGTTACCAGGAGTGGCAGCAGAAAATCAAGTTGCTGGAATGGAAACTAAGCACATATAAACATGAGTTGGAACGTTGGTGTGATCCGGATGATTTAGGCAAGTATTCGCTGACAAAAGGATCCAAGGCTGCAAGACTTGAAGATATTATCGCCGATTTAGAACACGAATTGGCGGACAAAATGAATGAACTGTATGACTTAAAAAAAGTCATTTATTCTTTCCAAGGAACAGAACAGCACATACTTAGAATGAAATACATTGAGGGATTGACCTTGAAAGAAATAGCGATAGAATTTGGGTACAATCAAGACTATTTGAGACGAAAACACCGACAAATTTTAAAAAGAATCGAGTTTCAACGCGAAAAAATTTGAAAAGGTCACAAACAGGTCACACCACACCTTGTAATATTCAGTTATACTGTTACCAGTATAACTGGGCAAACTGTAGGGATACACCTTTCTTGATTGAAAAGGTGTATCCCCTCTTTTTTGCGTTCTAGGGAGGTGAAAAGACATGGCAATGACTGCAAAGCGGAAGGTTTTTGCGGATGAATGGTTGAAAGATATGAACGGAACAAGAGCATATAAAGCCGCTTATCCGTCAGTTAAAAGCGATCAAACGGCGGCAACGAATGCGGGGAGATTGCTTAGAAATGCTGAGGTTAAAACGTATATAGACGAACAGCTTGAAATTATGCACAACGAACGCCAGGCAGATGCCAGCGAGGTTTTGGAGTTTCTAACGTCAATTATGAGGGGCGAACACAGAGAACAAACCTTAATTGGGCTAGGTGAAGGCGCGCAAGGTATCACTGATATAGACGTCGGCGCAAAAGATCGGATAAAAGCCGCTGAATTGCTGGGTAAACGTCATGCACTATTCACCGATAAAGTTGATTTACAAACAGGCGATATCGTGATTAAAGTTGGTGAATGGGATGATGAAGACTAAGCCAAAAATTAACATCGTGCTGCAGTTTGAAAAGCCCTCACGCGTCTTTAACAAGCATACTTATGATAGTCTATTCGACTATTCAAAATTCACCGAAATTCACTACGGCGGAGCTAGTAGCGGCAAATCTCACGGCGTCGTGCAGAAAGTTGTAATCAAAGCCTGCCAAAAATGGAAAAAGCCGCGAAAGATTTTGTTTTTGCGAAAAGTCGGCACATCGATCAAAGATTCGATTTTTGCTGACGTGATTTCTTGCTTATCCGATTTCAACTTATTGGATCGCTGCAAGGTAAACATGACCGATTTTAGAATCACGTTACCGAACGGTGCGGAATTTTTATTCAAGGGCATGGATGACCCGGAAAAAATCAAGTCAATTAAAGGCATATCAGACGTTGTCATGGAAGAAGCAACGGAATTCACACTAGATGATTACACACAGCTTACCTTGCGTCTACGTGATCGTAAGCACGTTTTTAGACAAATCTTTTTGATGTTTAACCCCGTTTCTAAACTGAACTGGGTGTACAAACACTTTTTCGGCGAAGAAGCCGAAGTGGACCTTGAAAGAGTCGGCATCCATCACACGACTTACAAAGACAACAAGTTTTTGGATGAGGAAAACCGGCACACGATCGAAGAGTTAGAAAAGCGAAATCCGGCATACTATCGTATTTACGCTTTAGGCGAGTTTGCAACGCTTGATAAGCTAGTCTTTCCTAGATATCAAATGCGCCGTTTAGACAAAACAGACAACAAACTACGAGGCATAGAAAGCGATTTTGGTCTTGACTTTGGTTATGTCAACGATCCGACGGCTTTCTTACACGTAAAAGTGGACGAGGCCAACAAAAAAATTTATTGCATGGAAGAATACACGAAAAAAGGTTTGCTCAACGATCAGATTGCAAACAAGATCCACGAATTCGGTTACGGCAAAGAAATCATCACAGCCGATTCGGCAGAACAGAAATCCATCGCCGAAATTCGTACAAAATACAACGTGCCACGTATCCGGCCAGCCACAAAAGGCCCGGATTCAATTCGACAAGGGATTCAATGGCTTTTGCAATATGATCTCATTATCGATGATCGCTGCGTAAAGCTAAAAGAAGAGCTGGAAAACTATACCTGGAAGAAAGACAAGAAAACAGGCGAGTATATCAACGAACCTGTAGACAGTTACAACCACATCATTGACGCCTTGCGTTATGCGGTAGAGCATCGCAGCAGACGACGCGGCGGCATCGAAATTCTAAAATAAAAGGAGAAGCGACATGGAACTTGAAACAGCCATTAAGTTGTTTGAGAAGCTGGAACTTATTCGCACGGAAATCCACAAAAAATATAAAGTGGCCAGGCGATATTATCACAATGAAAATGACATAACGCTGGAAACAAAAGGCGAAAGCAAAGTAGATAACGAGAAAGAAGACTTTTTGAGAAAAGCAGATAGCCGAGTAAGCAACAACTTCCACCAGCTATTAGTTGATCAAAAAGCAAGTTATGTCGGCAGCGTGGTCCCTGTTTTCGATACAGGAAGCGAAGAGCTAGACAAGATCATCACCGATGACCTGGGCGATCGTTTTGCGCGTACACTGCAACGCCTGGTAGTTGATTCAAGTAATGCAGGTACAGCGTGGCTTCACTGCTGGAAAGATATGGATACAGGCGATTTTAAATATTCAATCGTGCCACCGGATCAGATTGTCGTCATTTATAACAATGACATCGAGAAGAAAATTCTTGCTATCCGGCGCACTTATTCGCAAATCGATCCGGAAACTGGAGAACCGATGATCTATGAAGAATATTGGACGGAAAAGGAAGCGACTTTCTTCAAACGCAAAGGCGACTTTACGACGATGGAAGTGCATAACTGCATCCCTATCATCGATAAAAATTTAGGCCAAGAAGTGGAACGTGTGAACGTGTTTAACCACGGCTTTGACGAAATCCCGTTTGTGCGCTTCCCTAACAATTTGATGCACACGAATGACCTAGACAAGTACAAAGGTTTAATAGACGTGTACGATACCGTTTATAACGGTTTTGTGAACGATATTAAAGACGTGCAGCAAGTAATTGTCGTTTTAACGAACTACGGCGGTACGGATTTAAGTGAGTTTATGAGTGATTTACGAGAAGCGAAAGCGATCAAGATGCAGGACAGTGGCGCAGGCGACAGATCCGGCGTCAGCACGCTTCAAATCGATATACCGGTAGAAGCCCGCAACAGTTTGCTGGAACAAACCCGTGACGCAATCTTTTTACAAGGTCAGGGCGTCAATCCAACGAAACTCGAACTAGGAAACAACAGCGGCGTCGCATTGAAAATGTTGTACGGCTTGCTAGAATTAAAAGCTAGTGCGTTAGAAAGTGAATATCGCGTAGCTTTTAACAATTTGATCCATTTGATTTTACAAGCGCACGGCAAGGATCAACGTAATTTAAACATTACACAGACCTGGGAGCGTGCAAGCGTGCAGAACTGGCAGGAAAAAGCCGACATGGTTGCAAAACTGGCCGACGTTACCAGCAAAGAGACAATCGCCAAAAACAACCCGCTGGCAGAGGACTGGCAGCACGAACTAGAACTGATTGAATTAGGAGACAGCTACAACGCCGGCGAGGGTGAATAACTATGGCCAAGAACACGCAATACTGGAATAACCGCTATTTAGATATCAAAAAAGCGCAGTTATCAAAAGCCAAGAAGTACGAACAGGCCTATGCGAAAAACATGGCCAGCACCTTCAAAGCGATTGAAGCCGAAATAGATGCCTGGTGTAAACGATATGCCGAAGAAGACGGCACCATTGATCCGCTGCAAGCGAAAAAGCTTTTGCGAGGATCAGACCTGCAAAACTGGAAGTACACACTTTCAGAGTGGGAACAAATGGCCAAAGATGGCAACTACGAGCATGAACTCGATTTAGAGTATTACAAGAGCCGTGTCAGTCGTTTGCAAGAACTCGAAGGACAAATATCCAAGATGATGGCAAAAGCCACCACGGACGAAATACCGGCCTTAGAATCGCTTTTAAAAGACGGTTACAAAGATACCTACTACCGCACCATCTACACGCGACAAATGCAAACCGGCGCTATCACTGGCAACTTTGCATATATCAGTGAGAACAAGCTGAATGCGATCGTAAGAGCCGGCTGGAAAGGTTCAAACTTTAGTGAAAGGATTTGGGGCAACGCAACAAGCAAACTGCCGCGAACCTTAACAGAAAGCCTGTATCGTGGTATCGCATTAGGTTATAAGCAAGACGATTTAATGCGACTAGCAAAAGGTAAGCTGAAAGATTTTAAAGACGACGACATTCATCGTCTCGTTGTCACTGAATCGGCGTATATCACTGAACAAGCTACTTACAGCGCGTATGAAGCTTCCGGCATTGAAAAATATGAATGGATTGCAGCACTGGAAAGCAGCACTTGTAAAGTTGACTACGTGATCAACGGTAAAACCTATCACGGTTGTGCCGGCTTAGATGGCGAAGTGTTTGAGGTAGGCCCTAAAAATTTTCTGCCGCCGCTTCATCCTTATTGTCGCTGCACGACAGCACCGTGGGACGAAATTCTTGATCAGATGAACTTCACGCGCTGGTCACGTGATCCGGTTACTGGTCGCAGCGTAGACACCGAAGCTGCTACTTATGACGAGTGGCAAGAGATGGTAGGCTTGAAGCGAGAAGACAAGAAACCTGCAGCAAAAGCAAAAGAACCGTGGCTAAGAGCAGCAGAAGCAATCGTCAAAGATGCACAACTTAACAAGCGAAGCCAAGAACTGCAGCAAGCGAAACAGGCTTCAAGCGATCATTATGCAAAGTTGATTGAATTGAATAAGCAGCGCACCGAGTTGCGATATAAAATCGAAAGTGCTGAAAGCAGGTACAGGCTGGACGGAGATCCGAAAGACCTGGAAGAAGCCGAACGGATGAAAAAGGAACGTACACAAGCTGCGCACGATTATGATAAGCTGTACTTTCAATACATGCGGCTGAAAAAAGAAGTAGATGAAATCAGTCTAAACTACGTGAAGGACAACGCGGATCGCGTAAAAGAGATTTTAAGCGAATACCGACAGTTTGGAGTAGGTTCGGTAGACCTTAAAGGCCATATCGCAAACCCGCGCGCACAAATGTCTAAAGTCTTAGCGGAAGCCTATGAATATTTTCCAACGGACTGGGTGAAACGGTCTGCAGACTACGCACCTATCCGAACGAAGAAAGTGAAACGTGGGTATTACATCCACAATCAATTTGAATCGGAGCTTGCTTTATCCGGTCGTGACGGTGAACACAATACACTAAGAACGGCCATTCATGAACTCGGTCATAGACAAGAACATATAAGCGCTGATATACTTAAAGCAGAGAAAGACTTTTACGATCGCCGGACAAAAGGCGAAAGCCTGGAAAGACTGAAAGATATCGAAAAGAATAGCGGATATGGCCCAGCAGAAAGGACGCGAAAAGACGACTTCCTGGACGCTTACATGGGGAAAGATTATGGCGAAACAGCCTACGAGCTGCTTTCGATGGGAACTGATACGCTTTTCGGTGATCCTTTGGAAATGGCAAAAGATGCAGATATGATGAACTGGTTGCTAGAAACGATCTTAACGAAATAGGGGGTGGGAAAATTGAGTTTTAAAATAAAGGTGTACGATGCCGAGTTTTACTGGGAAAACGGCGCGCTGCACTGCACAGACAAAACACTATTTAAGAACTTCAAAGAGTTGTTAGCAGCTCACATCCCTGCCGTCGTTGTTATGCCGGATATGATCGATTATGACGACGATCTGACAGACGAAAGAAATGCGTTTCTTGCGATCAACGGCATTTTCCCAGTTACCGAAATATCAGAAATGCCTGCGGATGAAATCATGTTCGCGGATATGGAAGAAAATAGAATATATTAAATAGCACTCACTGACGAAAGTTGGTAAGTGCTATTTTTATGCACAAAAAGGGGGATTCATCATGGAAAACCGTACAGAAAACCGCAATGATGTCCTGGAATTTTTTGAAAAGATGCCTAGTGAATTACAGCAAGTCGCTATACGCAAATTGATGAAACAGAAGAAGCCGCCGGACTTTCCGAAACTAGACGCTGCAAGGCAGACAGTGCCGGAAAGTGAAGGTGATCCGGCTATCTCGTAGCTATGCGATAAATAGCAAACTCGGCCGGAATGCCGTTAAACTACCAAAAATAAGCCTATCGATGTCGTTGCATCGTAAAAAAATCGTAAGGAGAATGAACCATGAATAGAGAAGAACTAAAAGGCCACGGTCTGACAGATGAACAAATTGAAAAGGTGATGGCTGCACACGGCAAAGCTGTGAAAGCTGGTCAAACCGCAATCAATCAAGTTGAAGCCCTGGAAACAGAAAGAGACGACTTGAAAAAACAACTTTCAGAACGTGACAAGGATTTGAAGAAGTTGCAAAAAGACGTAAAAGACAACGAGGAACTAACACAGCAGGTAAAAGATTTACAAGCCAAGTACGATGACGACACAAAAGCGCTACAGACAAAACTTGATCAAACTCGTTTTGATACTGCGATCAGTGAAGCGTTATCGAAAACAAAAGCACGGGATCCGAAAGATATCAAAGCTTTGTTGAACATGGACGAAATCAAGCTGGACGGTGACAAGTTGACAGGTCTTGACAGTCAAATTGAAACGTTGCAAAAGGAAAAAGCTTATCTATTCGATGGCGGAAAACAAGAAGGATATAATCCAAGCGGCGGCGGATCAGATGCCGGCGCAGCGATAACACCAGAACAATTTAAAAAAATGGCTTCCTGGGAACGTGCCGAACTGGCAGAACAAAGCCCAGAAATCTTTAGCCAACTAACAGGAGGAATGTAAAATGCCAGCACCAACAGATGCTACAACTTTAGCAAAATTAGTAAATCCGGAGGTCTTAGCACCTATCGTATCTTATGAATTAGAAGCAGCACTACGCTTTACACCAATCGCCCAAGTGGATACTACCTTAGTAGGTCGCCCAGGTGATACATTGACAATGCCGGCTTATGGCTACATCGGAGACGCGGAAGACGTTGCAGAGGGTGAAGCGATCCCTTACGGAATGCTAAGTACAACTACGCGAGATGTAAAAGTGAAAAAAGCAGGTCGCGGGGTTAAAATTACTGATGAAGCAGCTTTATCCGGTTACGGTGATCCAATCGGCGAAGGTACAACGCAATTAGCAAAATCTATCGCGAACAAAGTAGATAATGACATGTTAGAATGCGCACGCGAGGCCGTTCAAACAAAAACAGCTACACCAACCGTAGAAGGCTTGAACGAAGCAGTAGACATGTACGATGATGAAGACGCAACAGCTTATGTTTTGTTCTGCTCACCTTTAGTAGCTTCAAAATTGAGAGCTGACGCGAATTCTAAAAAAATCGGTTCAGACGTTGGCGCGAATGCGTTGATCACTGGTACTTATGCCGATATTTTAGGCGTTCAGATCGTTCGTTCTAAGAAATTAGAAGACAACGAAGGTATTTTAGTGAAGATCGTTGACGATAAATCACCAGCTTTCAAATTGATCATGAAACGCGGCGTACAAGTGGAATCTGAACGTGATATCGACTTGAAATTATACAAAGTAAATGCTGACGAACACTATGCACCTTACTTGTATAATGAATCAAAAGTTATCAACGTGACATTTGAAGAGCCGGAGCCGGAAGTGGGAAACTAGTAGCGCCTCTATCCGTTGAAACGGAAGAAACAGAGGCGAAACCGGACGCAAGCTGGACCGTTGCCAAAATTAAAGCGTGGCTAGATGTAAAAGGAATTGAATACACGTCTAGCATGGTCAAGGCGGAACTTTTAGAACTGGTGGTGTAGACGATGATTGAAACAGATTTGAAAGAACTCGTCATGTTGCTGCAGCCGCCTAAAAGCGACGATACGGAATATAAGGAAACCTATGACAAGATGATCGATTTTGCAATTAACAAAGTGAGAAAAGACGTCGCGTCATATACAAATATACCGATCGACGAACTACCGGACAGCCTAACCGAAACTATGGCCATGATGTGTTTTGGATTGCTGGAAGCTTTCGGACTTGTAAACGATGAAGACGCAAATGCCGACGATCTAATTAAACAAACTACCGAAGGAGATACCACCGTTGCTTACGTGGATAGGCGTACACGTCTAGCGCAAGCGATGGCCGTCAATTCGATCACTAGCGATTTTACAGCCGCTTTGAACCGAGTTAGGCGGGTGGTCTTTTGAACACAGCTAGAAGAGCGATAGAACGTTTGTACCGTGACCGCTGCACAATCAAAGGCGCAGTGAAGACAAAACGCAACGGCGCAACAGAAACGTCTTACGAAACGATTGTAGAGGATCAGAAGTGCAAAGTATCTTTGCAGACCCAACGGCCAGCCGTACAAGGCGTTTACGCCGAAATAAACTTCGATGCAAAGCTTTTCATTCGGCCGGAAGTGGACGTGCCGGAAAATGCAGAAATCGTTGTGACAGACATGCACGGACGCGTGACAAAGTACACAGGCAGTAAGGCTTTTGGCTATCCTAATCACCAAGAAATTTACTTGCATTACAGCGAGAAGGTGAAGTAATGGCCGGAAGTTTTGGGAAATTTGATGATTCTGACTTTCAAGAATTTGTTTCGATGTTTAATGATTCGGTGGAAGGCGAGCAATTTCTGCGAGACATCGAAGCCGGGTTTACAAAAGTTACCGGTCTAGCCTTAAACATCGTCAAGAAGAAGACGCCCGTCGGTAAAACACAGGCGTACACAATGCCCGTTTTAAGCGGGTACACGATTGTTGACAAACAATTCAAGACAAAAGGTCATGGCGCACTTAGAAGAGCCTGGGAGGCTTCTGACATCCAACGCAGCGGCAACAATTTGATGGTTGAGATTTTTAACAACGAAGAATATGCCATATACGTGGAAAACGGCCACCGGCAAAAGCCTGGGCGCTATGTACCTGTTTTGGGTAAACAGTTGAAAGCGAACTGGGTACCAGGTCAGCACATGCTAGAAAAGTCATTAGACGAGATCCAAAAAGTTTTAGATAAAGTAATCGGCGAAGCCTTTGAAAAGGCGATGAAACGATTGTTGGAGGGATAGAATGCGAGATATAACAAGTTTGATCATACAGCAGCTTGAAAAGGCTCACGATGGAAAAATAGAAGTATATCGCGAAGAACAGGAGGGCGGATTTTCCGAGCCTTCTTTTTTTGTGCAGCGCCTAAGCTTAGGAATCACGCCGCGGCCATTCGATCAACAAGACCGCCTCTATCGTTTTCATATCGTCTATTTTCCGGAGCCGGAAAGACCGAAAGAAGACATGGACTTGATGGCCGAGTGGTTAGCCGAAAACATGCAGGTTTTGGATACCGTGGGAGCATTAACTGAAAGAGAGCTGCAGGTTTTGGAAGGTGAGAAAGAACTTCACTATTCTTTCGTGGTGAACTTTGTCGCAAGAGCCGAAGAAACCGAGGTATTTCTTGAAAACCTAACAGCAGAAGGGGGCTTGAAACGTGAAAGCTAAACAAGAACCAAAAAAGGCAGTGAAAAAACAGCCTAGCTTTTCAAAAGCGGATATTTTAAGATCCGATCAGCTCACAGGCGTGGAACGTGATTTCATGTTGGCATTATTGCCGCATAAGTCTTACACGTCAGTAGCCGAAGCAAAAGAAATCTTACAAGAGAAATTAAAAGGAGTGGTTAAATAATGGCAGGTGGAACATTTACAGCACAAAATAAAATTCGCCCAGGCGCTTATATCAACGTCACAGCGAACGGCACACCAAGAACAGCCGAAACGTTGGCCGGCGTTGCAGCGTTGCCGTTGGCGCTTGATTTTGGGCCAGAAAATACGGTGGTAGAAGTAGACGCAACGTCAGATCTGACTATGTTTGGGTATGATTTGGGAAATCCTAAAATGTTGCTATTGCGTGAAGCTTTGAAAAGAGCGTCTAGCGTCCTATTGTACCGTGTCGGTACTGGTACGAAAGCAAAAGTGACGGAAGAAGATATCACTATCACGGCTGCTTACGCTGGATCACGTGGGAACAAAATTTCAGTCGTATCAAAAGCGGACATCAACGAAACTGGCAGCTTTGAAGTAGAAACTTACTTGGAAGGTCGTCGCGTGGATGTACAAAAAGCGAAAACGATTGGCGAGTTACAAGCAAATGCAATCGTAACTTTTAGTGGTAGCGGAGATTTGACAGCCTTCACGGCTACTTTGTCAGACGGTACCGACAACGAGCCAACAGCTCAAGACTACATGGAATTTTTCAACGCAATCCAAGTGTTTGACTTTAACACTTTAGCTTTGCCGGTTGAAGAAGAAGCAACTAAAACGGCAGGAGCGGCGTTTATTAAGCGCCTACGAGACGAAGAAGGCAAGAAATGCCAATTAGTCGTTGCTGGTCTAGCGGCAGACAGTGAAGCTGTTATCAACGTTAAAAACGGCGTTATCTTAGCAGACGGCACAGAAATCACACCGGCACAGGCTACGGCTTGGGTGGCAGGAGCTTCCGCTGCTGCAGGTATGGACGTTTCACTTACTCACACACCTTACGACAACGCGATCGATGTGAAACCGCGCTTTTTAAGCACAGAGATCGAAGACGCGTTACGAAAAGGCGAGTTTGTCTTCACGGAAGATCAAGGCCGTGCGATTGTAGAACAAGACATCAACAGTTATACATCCTTCACGGATCAAAAACCGTATGACTTTTCTAAGAACGCAATTTTGCGTATTTTAGACGGAATTTGTAATAACACTAAACAAACGTTTAACGAATTTTACATCGGCAGCGTGAGAAATACCGAAGCGGGTCGCGACAAATTCAAAGCGGATCGTGTGAACTATGCGCTAGGTTTGGAACGTGCCGGACTGATTGAAGGGTTTAACCCGGAAACAGACGTCACAATCAACAGAGCCATTGAACGCGACAGCGTAGAAATGTATTTGGCCGTACAGCCTACTGACGCGATGGAAAAATTATATCTAACGTTAGAAATGAAATAGGAGGGAAAATAGATGCCTTTATACGATTTTCAAGATTCTATCAAACTGAACGCTGGTACTGTATCCGCGAACGTTGATGGACGAAATATTGACTTACTAGAAGTTGAAGAAGTAGATGCAAGAGTAACGATCAACAAAGAAGAACAGGGCGCGTTAGGTCGTGCCTTCCGTGGTCATAAGATCACTTCTTTAGCAGGCGCAGGCACGTTGAACGTGAAAAAAGTATCTTCTATGTGGTCTGTGATGGTGGAAACCTACAAGAAAACAGGCGTTTTCCCAACGTTGACGATCACAGGAACAACAGAAGACAAATCGTCTTCAACAGGGAAAGAAGTTGTATCTTTATCCGGCGTTATCCCGGATGAAATTACTTTGTTCACTCTTAGCGCAAGCGACGGAATTGCAATGAACGAAATGAGTTACACGTTCGATGATTTTGCAATTTTAGAAACACTAAAAGACATCAAACGATAAGGAGAATGTAAACATGGCAAGTGTAAAAGATTTTATGTTGCAAGACTTATCTGTTTTAGAGGAAACGCAAGAAATTGCGTTCCCTCAATTTCAATCGCCTTTTGTGGTACGTGCCTTAACGGCGGTTGAATTTGAACAGATTCAACGCGAATCAATGATTAAAAAACGTAGTAAAAAAACAGGTCAAACGACGACAGAAACGGATAACTTTAAGTTGCACGACTTGGTTATCGCTAACGGCGTGGTCACACCTGATCTGCAGTCTAGTGAGTTGCAGGCACACTACAAAACAGCAGGCGCGGCCAAGACAGCGCGTAAAATGTTAAAAGCTGGACAATATCAAGATTTAGCAGAAGCGATCTTAGAATTATCCGGCTTTGATGTTGACGACATGGTGGAAGAAGTAAAAAACGAGTAAACGCTGGCGATTCTGATTTTGTTTATTATTTCTACGCTTTAAATCACTATCACTGGACGCCGAAGCAGTGGGCCGATCTTTCCATGTACGAACGGGCTATCGTGATCGCTGGTATCGACATCCGGCTGGAAGAAGAAGAGAAGCAACGGAAAGAACAAGAAATGGAGATCAAAGCAAGTAAAAGGAGATAAGCGAAATGGCAAAATTAAGCACAACGCTTTCCCTTTACGATAACTTTTCCAACAAGCTGAACAAGGTAAACAATACCTTGCAGAAATCCGGCAGTTTGATGGGAAAATTTAGCCAGCAGATCGGACAAAAAGCAAGTACAAAGTTTTTCGGTTCCGTGCAAAGCGGAGCCGCTTCAACTTCGGAAAGTATCAGCAACTTTTCTAGTGGTTTTGCGGCGAAAATGGGGATCGTGTCGGGTGTCGCGCAACAAGTCACATCAAGCGTGATTGGCAGTATTCGCAGTTTATCAAGCGAGATGATGAACGAACTAGCCGCCGCAAGTGCTACCTGGCAAACGTTTGAAGGCAATATGGCCATGACCGGCCAAAGCAAGAAACAGATCGCAGAAGTAAAAGCGGAGTTGCAAGACTTTGCCACGAAAACGATCTATTCTGCCTCCGATATGGCCAGCACATACAGCCAGTTAGCCGCTGTAGGTATCAAAGACACCACAAGACTAGTAAAAGGTTTTGGGGGACTTGCAGCAGCCGCAGAAGATCCACAACAGGCGATGAAAACTTTAAGCCAGCAGGCCACGCAAATGGCTGCTAAACCAGAGGCGCAGTGGCAGGACTTTAAACTGATCCTGGAACAAACACCGGCGGGGGTTGCAGCGATTGCGAAAACGATGGGTAAAAGTACAAGCCAGTTAGTAAAAGACGTGCAAGAAGGAAAAATCAAAACACAAGATTTTTTCAACGCAATCGCAGAAACAGGAACAAACGAAGCCTTCACAGAAATGGCAACAAAATTTAAAACCGTTGATCAAGCGATGGACGGTTTAACGGAAGGTTTAACAAACAAGCTACAGCCCGCTTTCGACAAGGCGAGTGAGTACGGCATTAGTTTTGTTTCAACGCTTGCAGATAAAATCGACGGCATGAATTTTAATAAACTAACCGAGTGGGTAGAACAGTTTGCGCCGAAAATTGAAGAAGGACTTTTAAAAGGCTTTGACTGGATAATGGACTTTATACCGAAGGCGGCCGGGTTTATTTCTTCCGGCTTCTCGATCGCGAAAAGGTCCGCGCTGGAATTTTGGGAAAGCTTGAAAGAAACCGGAGCAATAGACGCAGTGAAAGACGCTTTCAGTGCAATCGGTGACGCAATCGGAACAGTCACAGACGCCCTGCCTAAAGACGTGCCTATCTTTGAAATGCTAGGCAATTTTACAGGTAACGGCATCAAAGCAGTAGCAACTATGATCGAAGATTTTGCGACGTCAATCAGCAAGTTATCACCGGACCAATTAAAGTCCATCGGTGATAGTATTCGCACGCTCGTCGAAGTGTTTGCCTTGTTTAAATACGGCAAAGCGGCACTTTTAGGGTCAGCACTTGCCTTAATCGCAAAAGGCATTTCTAAATTGTCACCAAGCCAAATGGAATGGGCGGCAAAAGGGATTGTAGCACTTGTTGGCGCGTTTGCATCCTTTAAGATTGCCAATGGTGCCTTTAAGGCAATTGATGGTATAAAGGGCTTATTTGGCTCAAAAGGGGGCTTGCCTGGCAGCCCTGGCGGAGGTGGACCAACCGAACAAGTCAAAGGCTTGACGGAAGGCCTAAACTCACTAGCTAAAAGCGCAGGTATTGCGTTAGTGATTGGATCACTGGCTGGGTTAGCACTAGCCTTAAAACCATTGGCCGAACTTGGACCATCTGCCGTAGCGCCAATGATTACATTTGGCTTAGTGGTAGGCGTTTTAGGTAAAGTTTTAGCAAGTGCAGGCATGCAGTTGCAAGCAAGCGCAGTAGGTATTTTAGCCTTTTCTGCTGCCGTTGGTATTATGGCCGTTTCTATGTCATTGATCGCCAACGCCGGCGCATATGGCGCGCAGAACATGATTGCTTTTGGTATCGCCGTCGGAGCTATGGCCGCTATCTTTTCGATATTCGGTGCAGGTCTGAACGTTGCAATCCCTGGCATGTTAGCGTTCGGCGCTACCATGTTGATGGTTGGCGCGGCTTTACTGATCGCGACACCAGGACTGCAGGCACTACCGCCATTAGTCACCGCAATCGCGAACGCGTTTGTGATGGCCGTCGCAGTGGTGGCCGGTTCGGTTATTGGCATTGTAGGCAGTGTGACGGATCTTGTAACGCAGATTGGTGATTCTATCAGCCAAGTAGTAGAAACGATTTCTACCGGCTTTGTAGACGCTGTGACAGCCGTTTCTGACGGTATCAGCGGAGTTGTTGAGACAATCGGCGGAGCTATATCCGGCGTATTAGATTCGATCGCGGGTATTTTTGATTCAATCGGCGAGGCGGCACTTAACGCCGGAACTGGTATGGAAAGAATGGCCAGCGGGTTTGAACGAATCAGCGACTTAGGTGCCTGGGATCTTGGGAAAACACTCGGAGCGGTGGCAATCGCTTTAGGCGAGTTGGCTTCTCACGGTGAAGGTTTAACCGTCACAAGTACGGCAGTTATGGGAATCGCGACTAGTGTAACTTCACTAGCCGGATCGTCCGCAGCAGCGGCTTCCGGAATGTCACTTTTAGCGGAGTATATTATTTCTGCTTCTGCTTCAAGCGTGATCGCTAACGGTAATTTGGTAAGCTTTGCGTCAGTCATGGCGGCACTTGCCACAATCACCGCAGACGCAGCGGCACCTATGTCTTTACTGGCGACTAGTTTGCTAGTCATTGTTACGGCGATGACACAAGTGCAAACGTCAGTAGAAACAGGTATGGACGCCGTTGTAACAGCTTTTGAAACTGGAATGGCTCAAAGTCAATCAACAGCAGAAACCGGATCAGCTAGTATCGTCGCAGCGTTTAACGGTCTGAATGGCCAGTTGTATTCTGCCGGTTCTTTCGCGATGCAAGGTTTAACATCTGGAATCCAAAGGGGTGCAGGTTCGGCAATCGCTGCCGCGCAGTCCGTTGCAAACCGGGTATCTGCAACGATCAAAAAGGCTTTAGACATTCACAGCCCTTCCCGTGTCACATTTGAGATCGGGGCGTTTGTATCAAAAGGGTTGGCAAAAGGGATTGAGAAAGCAAGAAACTTAGTAGAAAGAGCCAGTCAAGGTTTAGCTATTGCAGCTACACCGTCATTAGATCAAACGGGATTTGATGAAAACGGCGGTTTTGATACTAGTGTACATTTGGACGACGACGAGCTGAACAGGTTGAAAATGGCCTCTACACAGACCGTCACGATCCAAAACAAACAAGTGACACCACAAGTCACTGTGCATGTAGAAAACAACAGTAACGAGCCTGTAGACGTAGATGCGCTAGCTGACAAAGTAGCGGATAAAATCGAAGAGGCTATCGATTCGGACTTAGGATAGGAGGGATTTTGTGGCTATACAATTTTACTTAGACGTGGAAGGAAAGCGGCACATCCTTCCCGTCAATCCGGAAGAAATTTTCATCTCAACAGATTCAAAAAATACAGTGACGGAAGTTGTGAAGCTGGGCGATATTAACCAATTCGGTGATAAAGCTTTGGCCACAACTTCTTTTGCTTCTTACTTCCCGGCATCGATGAAAGACAGCCTGGCCAATCCAAAAGCAACGAAAAAGACACCGCAGCAGTGGGTGACGACGATCCAAGACGCCATGAACACGAAAAAGCGCGTGCGGTTGATCGTGACAGACTGCGGCATAAACGTCTTAATGGCCGTTGAAAGTTTTGAGTGGGGCTACACAGGAATGGCCGGCGATGTACGATATACGATCTCACTGAAAGAGTACCGAGACCACGCTGCGAAGTTTGTCAAAACAGTAGCGAAAAAAGTATCGCTAACACCAGCAAGGCCGACACCAACTTCTAAGCCGATCACGGTCGGTTGTGAGGTGATTTGTAACGGTCGCTTACATCGTGACAGTTACGGAACGGGACCAGGGCAGACCGAAAAAAACGCGAGAAGAAAAGTAAACATTATCGCAAAAGGCCGTAAATGTCCTTATCACGTTACGAACTTACAAGGCGGATGGCGTGGCTGGGTAACTGCAGAAAGTGTGAAGCGCGTATGAATATACAAATGTTTGTTACATCCGTTAGAAACAATCAAATGTACGATATTTCTGAAATTTCATCGGGCTTGCAGTGGGGAACGAACCTGCTGTATCAGCCGGGGAAAATGGAGTTTAAAATGCTGGACGATCCAAAAGTTTTTATCCGGTCCGGCGATATCATTGAACTAAAAATCAACGGCAAAAACATTTTTAAAGGCAAAGTTTTCGGGCGGGGCAAACAGAAAGGCCCAGCCTGGGAATTTACCGCCTACGATAATTTAAAATTCTTAGGCAACGAGGACACGCTTGTCTTTCCGGCTTCTACGGCGTCAAGTCGTTTCAAGAAGATTTGTCAGACGCAGGGCTTGCCTTACAAGGTTTTAGACAACTCAACGTATAACTGCGCGGCAGTTGTTGAAGACAAGCACACCTATTTTTCTATGCTAGAAGACGCAATCGCCAGCACTCGAAAAAATCAAAAAGTGAGGTACGGCGTTTGGGACAACTACGGCACCTTAGAATTTTTTAACTTAAATCGTGGTATCACAAAACTGGTGATCGGCGATGAATCGCTTATGACGGACTACGATTTTTCCGGATCGATTGAAGACGCTGCAAACAGTGTGAAGGTCATGCGGGAAAACAAGGACAAAGGAAAGCGAGAAATTTACACCGCAAAACACGACGGAAACATTGCGCTGTGGGGCAAACTGCAGATCGTTGAAACGGTCACAGATGCAGATTTGAACAGCTCACAGTTGCAGAACCAAGCGAACGTTTTGCTAGGTGAACGCAACAAAGAAACGAAAAAAATCAGTCTTGAAGCGGTCGGCGATTTATCCATAAGAGCCGGCAACAGCTTCACTTTGAGAATCAAAGACCTGCAACGCGAAAGCATTGCACAAGACAGTTTAGCCCTCGTTACGAAATGCGTAAACCGCATTGAAAAGGACATACATTCAATGAGTTTAGAAGTGGAGGTAGTCGCATAATGCCAGTAGAAAATTTAGCCCGTCGGATCAAGTCAACGGCCAGGAAAGACAGCGAATTATCTGATCTTGTCTACGGCACTGTGACGAGTACCGCACCGCTAAAAATCTTAGTAGAAAATCGCTTTGAGGTTTGGGGTAATTTTATTGAATTGTCAACAATGGTCAAAGATTTAACGGTATCAATAACCATCGATGGCCAGACCGGTTCCGCGCGGATATTTAGAAACTTGCAGACAGGCGATAGGGTTCGTATGCTGCGAGCGCAGAAATCACAAAAATTTTACGTTTTAGAAAGGGTGTAGTTGATGGATGAAGAACTAATCGAAGAGACGCCCACCAAAACGTACCGCGTTGAAAATGGTCGGGTAAGCGGCTTTATTGATGAACAAGAAGCGATGAAGCAAGCCATACAAAAGGCTTTAGCAACGCGTCGCTTTGCGCATGCTATTTACTCGGAAAACTACGGTTCTGACCTGGAAGATCTTGTAGGCGAATCGCTAGACCTGGTAAAAGCAGAACTAGAAAGAATTGTCAGTGAAGCGCTTCTGATTGATGACCGCGTGTTATTGATCGAAAACTTTAGTTTTACTGTTTTAGATAAATCATCAATCGCAATTCATTGCGAAGTGGCCACGATTTTCGGCCAAGTCGCTTTAGAAAGTGAGGTGCAGTTATGAATCCGGAAGAAATCGGACAATACCTGGAACCTTTTGATTATGAGTATTTTTTGAACATGGCACTGGAAAACGTGCCGGCCGGAGTAGATACACGCGAAGGTTCGATCATTTATGACGCAATCGCACCGCTTTGTTATCAGTCGGCAGAAATCATCATGCAACTAAAAAATGTTGACTTAGAGACGTTTACGCAAACAGCCACCGGCAACAATTTAGATTTAAGGGCTGCGGAACATGGTATCAGTCGGATCGCTGCAACGCCTGCAATCGCCATCGGAAGTTTTACGGCAGAAGATGGCCAAGCGCTGCGATTGCGTGAGGGTGATCGCTTTTCAACGACTGGCGAAGATCCTGTGTATTTTTCAATCGTTCAAGACCTGGGCGGCGGCAACTTTTCACTGATTTGTGAAACGTTGGGAACGCGCGGGAATGAATACTTAGGGCAGCTTTTGCCGATCGATCACATCAACGGCCTAGCTACTGCTATCCTGGAATCGATTGAAATACCAGCGCGAGACGTTGAAACGGACGACGAACTGCGCGAACGTGTACTTAAAACGTATCAGCTCAACGATTTTGGCGGAAACATTGAAGACTATATCAACTTCACCGGTCAGCTTGACGGCGTCGGAGCCGTGCAGGTTTATCCGATTTGGCAAGGTGGCGGAACGGTTCGAGTAGTCATTTTAAACAATGCTTACGAAATGCCGTCAACAACCTTGATCGCAAACGTGCAGGAACAAATTGACCCAACGGGAAACATGCGCGGGTATGGTATCGCACCGATTGGCCACAAAGTAACCGTCGCGGCACCGACACGGAAAAATGTCAATGTATCGCTGCACATTGATCCGCTTGTGGGTTATACGCTAGATAGTTTGAAGCCGGCCATTGAAGCAGCACTGGCGGAGCTTTTCGCGTCTTATCGTCGCGTGTGGTCTGCGCATGATGATCTTTACAACTACGCACAAACGATCTATCGAAGTCAGGCAATCGCTGAACTGCTAAAAGTTGAAGGGGTGGCCAACGTCTCAAACGTGCGCTTAAACAGTGCTGACAGTGACTTGGAGCTTGTTTTTAACAACAGCTTGCAAGAATGCGCGTTTCTAGGGACGGTGACTTATACATGATCTTAAAAGAGTTATTGCCGGATTGGTATGCGGATGTTGCGGATTTTAACATTTTGATGGATAGCGAACAGAGAATCGCGGACGTATTGCTGGCACAGCTAAACCGAGTGAAAAATAATCAGTTTATCGCGACAGCCGATTCGCAGACTTTGACGCTTTACGAAAATCTGTTAAAAATCACGCCTACCGCGGACGACACGCTGGCTTCTCGTCGCTTTCGTATTATTTCAAGGCTATCGACGCAAAAGCCGTACACGTTGCGTTATTTGGTTGAATTGCTAGACACGTATCAAGGTTCTTACGCTTACGTGATGGACTACGATCAGTACAAGCTTTTGCTTAATTTAGTTTTTGAAGAACACGGCGAAATGGCTGCGATTGAATACGCGATTAAAACGACGGTACCAGCAAACATCGAATTTACGATTAACAATGCTTTCGGCATGGAAAGCACAAACTATCCTTATCTTGCTAGTGGCCTGATCGTTTCTGAATTGGTCGTCATTACAATGGACTTTAACGAAACCGCAAAAGCGACAGCAACAGACTTCCAAGCGGTCGGCGGAGTGGTCAGCGAAAACGTTCAGATTACAATGGACTTCCAAGAAACCGTCTCAGCGCGCGCTACAGACTATCAAGCTGTTGCGGGTGTAATTAGTCAAGAAGTACGCGTAACGATGGACTACAACGAAACCAGTACCGCAAAAGCAACAGCAAATCAAGGAACAGGAAACGTTTATACAGAAACAATAGAAATCCATTAAGGAGTGACGAAACTTGGAATTTAAAAAATCAGTAATTACAAATAAAGGCCGCGAACTGATGGCAAAATTGCTATCGGGTAGAACGGTTGCGACATTTACGCGTCTAGTCGTCAGCTCACGCGTCTATACAGATGCAGAGCTTCCAGGTCTGACATCAATCGCAGACATTAAACAAACGGCTACCGTACAAGCAAAGCCGAACACAGGAAGCACCGTTTCGGTGGAAGGGTCTATCAATAACACCGGCTTAACTGCAGGTTATTTTATTAACACGGTAGGGCTTTACGCTTCCGATCCGGAAGGCGGCGAAATCTTGTATGCAGTCGCAGCAGCACAAGTGAACGGCTACATGCCGGCAGATACAGGCGTATCGAAATCCGGCGTTACACTGCAGATTTACACAGAAGTTTCAAACGCTTCGCAGGTAAACATGGAGGTAGATCCTGCAGCGGTTGCATCAAAAGCGGATGTAAACGAAGTGAGAAACATCGTCACAGACCTGCAGGCGTTTGTTGGCTACAACGATGCGGATATTTACGGCGTTGAAGTAGACATGCGAACAAGCAGCTTCAAGCGCTTGGCCGGTGCGGTCAACAGAACAATCGGCGCAGGCTTTGACGCTATCCGGGCTTTTGGGGGACGTCGTCGCTGTATTCTGACGGATGAAGGCGAAGTTTTGGCCTACCACGGTGAAACTGGCTACAGTGAAACAGGAGTGCTTACACAATCGATCACGATTGATGAAACGGTCTACGCTGCAGGAACACGCGTGCAGGTCATGGTTGAACAGCCAAAATTCTATTACAAAGTTGTACCTTTGGAAATGGATCCGATCACTGACGGCAAAGGTTTCCACCTAAGAAAAGCACGCTATTATGTTTCAGACAAGCCGAAAGCCGGCTTCAAGTTACATCCGGCCTTTGAAAAAGCAGATGGCGGCGAAAAAGAATTTGTTTACCTTGCAGCGTATGAAGGTTCATTGTATGACACTTCTGCAGAAGCTTATATCCGAGACGATGCGCAAGTCGCAAGTTTCAGTGAAGATAAAATGTCTTCCGTTGCAGGTTCAAAACCAATGTCGGGACTAACTCAAAACCTATCAAGAGCCAATGCGCGACTGTTAGCGCAGAACAACGGCGAGGGGTGGCAACAGTCGCACGTCGGAACTATCTCGGCTAGTCAAATGCTGTTTTTAATTGAGTACGCAGGGTTTAACATTCAAACGGCTATCGGGAACGGTGCGACAGGTAAAGCGGACGGAACCGGCAACGAATCGGATCCAACAGGGGCAACTACAACGCTAGGCAATAAGTCCGGGCAGGTTGCTGATACCAACGGAATTAACCACGTTTCTTTCCGCGGTGAAGAAAATCTGTTTGGTAACATTTGGGGATTTGTGGACGGCCTAAACACGATGGCCAACGGCATTCATGATGCTTACGTTGCAACGCACGACTTCGCAGATCAGACAGGCGAGGGAGCTTATAAAAACGTAGGCTTTACACTTGCGAAAAGCACAGGCTATATCAGTGCATTTGGCTATTCGCAAGTGTTTGATTGGCTATTCTTGGCCAGCGAAACTTCCGGAAACAGTGCTTTGCCGGTTGGAGACCAGCACAGCCAAAACCATGCCGCAACAGACGGGGGCGGTTGGAGAACGGCCTTAATCGGTGGTAGGTGGAATATTGGTTCGCAGGCTGGGCTGTTCCATTGGCATGTGACTCATGTTTTTAGTACTCGGAGTCGTCGTTACGGCGGGCGCCTGGTGTATGCGCCGCAATAATTTTTAAGAAATATAGGCAAAATTGCGCTGTTTTCGGCATTCTGTACCCCTACTGGCCTTAATCGGTGGTAGATGGAATAATGGTTCGCAAGCTGGGCTGTTCCATTGGAATGTGAATAATGTTTTTAGTAATCGGAATCGTAATTACAGCGGGCACCTAGTACATGCAAAATTTAAGATTTACCTGTGAAACAATTTTGCCTTGCCTCTTGGCAAAACATAAAAATAAAATAATCGCTGGGCTAGTAGGTCTTTTCTCGAACGTCCGGTTTTTATATTGCATACAGGAGAAACAATGAAAAGAACTGGGAATTTATTCAAGCAGATTTATGACATGGAAAATTTAAAACTGGCGCACAAAAATGCACGAAAGGGTAAAGGCTGGTACAGAGAAGTGCAGATGGTAAACGCCGAGCCTGAAAAGTATTTAAGCATGATTCAAGAAATGCTGATCAATCACACGTACAAAACATCGGAATATGTAACGTTCAAGCGCTACAATTCGGGCAAGGTGCGAGATATTTACAAGCTGCCATACTTTCCGGATCGGATTTGTCAGTGGGCGATCATTCAAGTGATCGAGCCGTATCTTTTAAGGTACTTTACAAAAGACACCTATTCGGCCATACCTGGCAAAGGAATTCACGCTTGCCTAAAGGCTTTAGACAAGGCTATTCAAACCGACGAAGAAAACACGAAATACTGTTTAAAGATCGATGCTAAAAAGTTTTATCAGTCTATCAATCACGACATTTTAAAACAAAAGTATCGCAATCTGTTTAAAGATCCGGAACTGCTTTGGTTGCTGGATGAAATCATCGAATCGACAGAAGGCGATACCGGCATACCGATCGGCAACTATATTTCACAGTACAGCGGAAATTTTTACCTGGCCGGGTTTGATCACTGGATCAAAGAAGAAAAGCGGGTGAAGCACTATTTTCGCTATATGGACGACATCGTTATTTTAGGCAGTGACAAGCAAGCGCTGCACCGCCTAAGAAAAGAAATCGCCGTCTATTTTAAAGGTTTGAAGCTGACGATTAAAGAGAATTGGCAAGTCTTTCCAACGAATGTCCGCGGGATTGATTTTGTCGGCTATCGTGTTTTTAGGGGCTATAAGCTTCTAAGAAAATCCACCTGCAAAGCGATGAAAAAGAAAATGCTGCGATTGAAACGCAAAGAGCTGCAGGGGCGGCCATTGAATTTTTCTGAATATTGCGCTATTAACTCTTATCAAGGTTGGTTGGTGCATTGCGACAGTTTTAGATTAGCTGAGAAGTATGTCCGGCCATTGGATAACTACCAACAGAAATACTACATTGAGAACATAAAGAAAGGCGGTCAAGCTATATGATTGATCACGGAATTGTTTACAGTACAGAAAAACCGGATCCAAAAGTAATCGACACAGAAAGCGTTTGGATCAATACTGACATCAAACCACACTCAACGCCTGCAACGGAAGACGAACCGGGTTTTGAAGGCTTTAGCTATCGCATGAAACAATATGACAAAGACGAGTATTTACTTCAAATCAGCGAAAAAAATGCGAACCTTGAAGGCCAGCTAATTGAAACACAGATGGCACTCGTTGAAATCTATGAAAGCGCGGTGGAATAAGAATGGCAAAAATTTACGCGAATTTAATTAGACACGGAATGAAAACGATCGAAGAAGCACCGGAACACTTACGCGCAGAGGTACAAGCGATTTTAGACGCTGACAATGCAGAGTAGGTGAAACAATGAACAGAAGATTTAACACGCGGCTGCTGGTCCTTTTAGGACTGGCGGCCTTTTGGTTGTGTCTCATTTGGGCAGTTTTCACTTTTGGGTAACGAGTAACTTTCGAGTAGCTTTCGAGTAAGTAACGAGTAGCCGGAAAGGGGGTGTCACATGCAAAAGGTTATTGAATTTGATGCCCTGGTCGCTTCCATCTTTGGCAGCGGTATTTTTTTATCGCTTTGGCGGCTGGGGACTTGGATCAATAAACTTGTCAAAGCAAAAAGAGATGAAAACGAGTTACGAGAAAGAGAAATCAGAGAACTAAAAAAAGTCAACGCTGAACAAGATCAACGCTTAACGAAAGTTGAAGAATATCAAATGATGGCAGAGGATCGCAGTCAAGACATCATGAAGGCAGAAAAAGCGTCCCTGCACAATCAGATATGGAACAAAGCGGATGAATATATCAAACGCGGCTACATCACCGTAGGCGAGTTGAACAACTTTGATTATCTCTTTCAAGCGTATAAAAGTTTAGGCGGTAACGGAACCGGCGACACGTTGCATAGAAAAATTTGTAATTTAGATGTTCGCGATGAAGGTATTTTGCAAAAAGACGAGATTGATCGAAGACAGAAAGAGGGGTAAAACTATGATTTTGAAAGATAAACATTATCAGTTTATTAAGTGGTTTGTGTTGTTGTTTATGCCGGCTTTAAGCACGCTAATCGGCTTGTTAGGTAAGGCCTATGGGTTTGAAAATACGGAGCTTGTCGTTTTAACGATCAACGGCGTAACAGTGTTTCTCGGCGCTATTACTGGCGTCAGTCAAATCAACTATAACAAGAAAGACGGGGAGTGAGTAGGTATGTTACCGATCAATAAAAAAATCAGTAAATACAATTTTTACAAAGGTAATGATATTAAGTATATTATTATCCACGACGTCGGATCAAAGTCTACGGCGAAAAATAACGTAGACTATTTTGCCGGAGGTAATCGCAACGCGTCAGCTCATTATTTTGTTGACGATACAAGTATTTGGCAAAGCGTAGAGGACCACAACGGCGCGTGGTCTGTGGGTGATGGTGGTAATAAGTACGGCATCAATAACACTAATAGCATTGGTATTGAAATGTGTTTACCTAGCGGCACTGTGACTGCTAAAACGGAGCAAAACACGCTAGAGCTAGTCAAATATCTAATGGCAAAATACAACGTGCCAGCGGATAGAGTAGTACGTCATTATGATGCATCACGTAAAAACTGTCCTGCTCAATTTAATTTAGATGGCAAATGGACACGTTGGTATGCGTTTAAAGCGAAGTTAGAAGGTAAGACTGTTACACCGCCAACAGTTGAAGTGAAGCCAACAGCTCCTGCAGTTAAGCCAGCTCCACAGGCTAAGTATAAGGAAGAGTCTTTCTCTGTCAGACAGGTAACTGACGTTGCTTTAAACGTTAGAAAACAGCCCAATACTTCTAGTGCTGTGATTAAGACTCTGCCAAAAGGTAAGCAGTTTACGCCTACTAAAATTGTCCGCAATGGAGAATCAGTAGAAGGCTTCACGACATGGTGTAACACAGAAGCCGGTTGGGTCAGCATGGCTTACACTACACCAGTTAAAACTGTGGCTAAGCCAGCTCCTAAACCTGTTCAAAAGTTGAAAGGTGAGAATCTGCCTAACAGGGGCTATTACAAAGTAACTGCTAATACTAATATCCGCAGTGGTGCAGGTACAAATCATAGAATTGTCGGAACGTATGCTAAAGGTCAAGGGTTTAATTATGACCGCAAAGTGATTGCTGGTGGATATGTTTGGTTAAGTTATATCAGCTACTCTGGTCAACGCAGATATGTCGCAGTAGTTTAATCGGTACCCGTGTTTTGTTTATGAAAATAGCCCACGTCTCGGAAAAGGCGTGGGGTACATAGTTATGCGATGGTGGATTTAAATTTGAGTCTGTGCAAAGGTCTGTGCATCTAGTTAAAACTAAGTTAATCTAACGGAACATTAAATTGTTTCAAATGCCGTTGTAGCAAGTTAATATCGCCTAATTGAAGTTAAAAGAAGTTGGGTTCTAGAAACCTTTTTATTTTTCATTTTACTCCTTAGTAGAGTAATTACTCCTTTTTCCGTCAGACCTAACCAATCTGGCGGTTTTTTTTGTGCCAAATTTTGCTCGTCTAATGATAAAAAGCATTGGATTTCATAGCAAGCTGTGTTATGCTAAATGCCCATGGAGGTATTCCGGGAAATTGTTATTTTATCCCTGTTTTTGAAACGGCTTACGATAAAAATAGGGATTCGAAATTTTTATAAATACAACAAGGAAAATGGTGAAGAGATGAGCTTAGTGGTTTTAATCGGTGCTCAAGCAGTGGGTAAGATGACTGTGGGAAAAGAACTGGAAAAAATCATGGATGGTAAATTATTATATAACCATCAAACGATTGATATTTTTGCTGATTTTTTAGGTTATCAAAAAGCAACGTTTCAGTTGTCTGATATGGTTCGAAAAGAATTATTTAAAGCCTTTGTAGAGAACAAAGAGACAAATCAGACGGAGACGATTATTTTTACTGTGATGATCGGGTTTAGTGAGGCTGAAGACAAGCGCTTTTTACGAGAGATTTCCGATATTTTCCTTTCAAAGGGAGAAGAAGTATATTTTGTTGAGCTAGTGGCTGATTTAGAAACGAGAATCAAGCGTAATGCGGGAGAAGATCGTTTGGCAGCGAAACCTTCCAAGCGAGATATTCAATTTTCTCATGATGAATTAGTGACTTCTAATGAAAAATACCGACTTGTTTCCTTACCGGGCGAGCTGGCAAAAATTGAACCGCGAGCAAAAACTAGAGTAATCAATAATACGCATCTATCACCTAGTGTTACTGCCAAAATCATTAAGGAACATTTTGAGCTGTAATTTTTGATTGCCAAGATTTTTTAATCATGTTATTCTTAAATCAATAAAAAACGAAGTGAGGGATCCTATATTGAAAAACTAAGCCAATTTGTTGAAGCTGCATCAAGACTATCTTCTTTGAATAGCAAGGGAGTAGTGTGCAGATTTTCAGGATTGGTGGAAGTTTTTTGAGTGGGGTCCTTTTTGTGTACCTTTCTTTGAAAAATTCTCCTCCTGAAAATGGTCGAGGATTTTTTCTTGCCGTCAAGGCGAGTCGAGGTGAATGATATGCCAACAATTGAAATAAAAAATTTAACCTTTGGATTTGATGTCCAAACAACCAACTTATTTGAACAGACCAATTTAACGATTCAATCTGAATGGAAACTAGGCTTGATCGGACGTAATGGTCGGGGAAAGACAACGCTATTAAAATTATTGATGGGAGAACATACCTACAGTGGAAAGATCGAACATCAACTGAACTTTACGTATTTCCCACAGAAGGTAAGCGATAAAGAGCAATTGACCTATTATGTACTACAGGAATTATCTGATTTTGAGCAATGGAAAATCGAGCGAGAATTGAACCTTTTACAAGTCGAGGCGGATATTTTGTGGCGCCCGTTTTCCAGTCTTTCGGGTGGAGAACAAACCAAAGTGCTATTGGCCTTATTGTTTGTGGACGATATTAATTATCCATTGATTGATGAGCCAACCAATCATTTGGATGTAACGGCTAGAGAACAAGTTGCCAATTATTTACGAGGAAAAAAACAGGGCTTTATTGTCGTCAGTCATGATCGCAGCTTCGTGGATGAAGTCGTTGATCACGTCTTGTCGATCGAAAAAAGTCAATTAATCTTGTACCAAGGAAATTTTTCTGTCTACGAAGAACAAAAAGGACGACGAGATCAGTTTGAACAAGAACAAAATGTGAAGTTGAAAAAAGAGATCGGCCGATTGAAACAAACAGCTGCTGAAAAAGCTGAATGGTCAAGAGGGCGTGAACGAGACAAGCTGGGATCAGCCAACAAGCCAGGAAGTGGCGCGATTTTTGATACAGGAGCAATCGGAGCACGAGCTGCCCGCACGATGAAGCGCTCGAAAGCGATCGTTAAACGTATGGACGACCAGGCAGCAGAAAAAGAAAAGTTGCTCAAAGACATTGAATACATCGATCCGCTGAGTATGAATTATCATCCTAGCCATCGAAAAAAACTATTGACGGTCGAGCAACTACAGCTAAGTTACGGGGAACGTCAGCTTTTCGATCCAATGTCCTTTGAAATCGAGCAAGGGGACCGAGTGGCGATCCAAGGACCTAATGGCTCAGGAAAGTCATCGATCCTTCACTATTTACTAGGCACTTTTCAGGGCGAAGCTACCGGAACAGTCCTTCAACCTCAAGGGGTAACGATCAGTTACGTTCGTCAAAACTACGAAGACAATCGAGGAACGTTGCCCGAATTTGCTGAAGAGCAAGGCTTGTCTTATCAAGATCTGTTAAATAATCTTTTCAAGTTAGGTGTGGAACGTAAAGTTTTTCAAAATCGGATCGAAGACATGAGCATGGGACAGCGAAAGCGTGTGGAGCTGGCAAAATCACTGGCTACTCCCGCAGAATTATTCATTTGGGATGAACCCTTGAATTATCTAGATGTATTTAATCACAAACAATTGGAAGAAGTCATCCAGATGATCCAGCCGACAATGTTAGTGGTGGAACACGACAAAACCTTTTTGAAAAAGATAGCGACCAAGATCATTGCTTTGGGCTAATAAAAAATGCGACCGCATGCGGCCGCATTTTTTTAATTTTCTACATTTCGTACATAGTCATCAAAGTATTGGATCAATTCTGTTTTTAATTGTTGATACTCTTCTTCCGTGTATGTTTTTTCCTGAAGTTTGATTTGCAGGAAAGGAAGCTCCAATTCTTCTTTAAGACGATCAAGTACATCTAATTTGTCCATTTTATATCACCTGTCTCCTAAAAGAGATTAAAGGAAGCATTGACTTTTTCGTATACTTCACTCATCGTTGTCAAACGTTGTTTCAAAGATTCCAAGGCGGCATTTTCATCTTCGGTGTCATGGAAAAGGTATTGTTTTAATTCAAAATAGAAAATATCGAAGGCGTCCACGAAATTTTCCACCTCGATTGTCTGTAATTCTTTGAAGACATCACAACGAACATAGGCTTTTTCGGCAATCGCGTAAGTCTCAGCCGTTGTCAGAAGGACTAGCGATTCGTTGTAGCGGCGATGAGAGACTAATTCAAAGACAGACTGGCACTTATTGTAGATATTTGAAAAATCTTTTGCTAATAATTCAGCGGGTGCTTTCGAAAACATAGGGATTCCTCCTAGAATTTACTTTTGAAACAAGACACAAACACATTCCGGTACAGGAATATCTTTTTTGATCAACGTCAATGTACCGACTTCTGGGTCACGACGATAAAGTGTCAGGTTGTCCGTGTTTTGATTGGCACAAATGACAAAATTCTCCGTTGGATCGAGGTTGAAGTCACGAGGATGATCGCCCTCTGATGATACATGCTCAACAAAAGCAAGACTTGCGCCTTCTTCATTGACAGCGAAGACAGCAATTGAGTTGTGCCCACGGTTGGACAGGTAGATAAATCGACCGTCACTAGTCATGCGAATAGCAGCACCAGCATTGAATTCTTCAAAGTCTTCAGGCAATGTAGAAAGTTTTTGCTGCTCTTCAAATGTCCCATTGGTACCATCATAAGCCAAAACAGTCACAGAACTGTCTAGTTCACCGAACAAATAGGCATAGTTGGTGTTTGGATGGAAAACCAGATGGCGAGGACCAGTTCCAGCCGGCGCAACATAGGTCGCTACTTCTGTCAATTTGCCTTCTTCTGAAACGTCATAGGTGTACACACGATCAGTTCCTAGATCACAGACAGCCAAACGTTTGTCAGGTGTCAGATCACTGTAGTGTGCATGTGGACGATCCTGATTTTCATGAGGGCCGAGGGGTTCATCATGGTAAACGGCATCGGTAGCTTCCAATGACCCGTCTTCCAAAATTTTGTAGACATTGACTTCCCCTTTATGATAATTGGCGCCATAAACGAGTTGGCGTTCTTCGTCGACAGCTACATAACACAAAGGTGCACCCTCTTCGGTGATAGCATTCAGGAAAGTCAAGCTGGAGTCGTATGCTCCGATTCCACCTTGACTATCGACAGAAGTAACAGTGTATAGATTTCCTTTTGCACTGCGAGCAAGATAGGTGGGACTGTTTTCTTCTGTTTCCAATTTCAAATCAACCAGTTCTTCTTTTTCCGTGTCGAGGACAAAAGAATAAATTCCCTTGCTTTCACGACGCGTATAGGTACCTAATAGCATTTTTTCTAACATAAACGATGACCTCCTAAAAATACGCTCTTTTTTAGTCTATCATTTTCTGAACTAAAATGATGATATAAACCCTTATCAAATATTTTAACCTATCGGATACATGAAAGCTAGAATATAACCAAAAAGAACTTTTTTGTTTGAAATCTCCAACTTAAGTCTCAGGTATTCTGAATAGAATGTGTTATAATTTAGAAAAGCAATCATGAAGGGAGCTTCATTCATGCAACAAGGAAAAATATTAGCAATTGGCGAACAAGCCATTGATAAAAAAGAGAATATGTTGATTTTTTTCGGTCAAAAAGTAACAGAGGGACTACGTCCGTATTCGATCATTCAAGAAATTGAAGATGCTCAGGCTATTGAATTAAAGGTTGGCGCCACGATTTTATTTGGAGATCAAGAGTACCGTACGACTTATGTAGGGCACTTGGCCAATCAGAACTTACAGACGATTCAACATGTATCGTTTGTTTTTTCAGCTGTTCCAACGGATAAATTATCTGGAAGTGTCTATTTGACACCTGCGAAATTGCCGGAAATTGCTGAAGGAATGACGATTACGTATAAAGGTTAGGTGGCTAAAATGGAAAAAAAGACAAAAGGACAACGCTCTTGGTTTTGGAAATGGTTCTTAAATAATCAAGTCGTGTCCTCATTATTAATAGTGCTTTTGATTTTATTGATCATTAATGCGTTTACCAAGGTTTCTTATTTATTTACACCTGTATGGGAATTTTTAAGTGTCGTGGGATTGCCGATGATTCTTTCAGGCATTTTGTTTTATTTGATGAATCCGCTTGTGGATTATCTTGAAAAAAAAGGTGTGAAACGAATTTTTGGTATTTTGGGCTTATTCGTTTTGGTTGTCGGTCTGATTGTTTGGGGAGTCGTGGTCATTGTTCCTAAAATCCAAGAACAAACCTTAAGTTTTGTGGATAATTTTCCTTCCTACGTCGCAGCTGTTGATAAGACAGTCAATGACGTGTTTTCTGACCCTATGTTTAGTCAGGTCCAAGAGCAGTTTTCCGCTTCTGGAGAAAGAATTATGAACTGGTTAACTGAGATTATTCAAAATGTTTCAAGATCAACCTTCCAAAATATCGGTAATTTCTTTGGTGCTGTCGCATCTGTCACTGTTGCGGTTGTGACAATGCCAGTCATTCTCTTTTATTTATTAAAAGACGGAAGAAAATTAGGCCCATTTGCTGTTCAAGTATTACCAACTAAAATGCGCAAACCTACGCTAAAAGTCTTGGGAGAAATGAATGATCAAGTCTCTTCTTACATTCGTGGTCAATTGACCGTCGCTTTTGCTGTAGCGATCATGTTTATGGTTGGTTTCTCAATCATTAAGTTAGACTACGCTATTACATTGGGGATTGTCGCAGGCTTCATGAATTTAATTCCTTTCTTAGGTTCTTTCTTAGCGATGATACCTGTCGTTTTCTTAGGAATTGTGGGTGGTCCAGCACTGTTGATCAAAATCGCCATCGTCTTTACCATTGAACAAACTATTGAAGGACGAGTAATCTCTCCTCTAGTTTTAGGAAATCAATTAAAAGTACATCCTGTGACTATTTTGATTATTCTATTAACTGCGGGTCAATTATTTGGTTTGACCGGAGTAGTACTAGGGGTTCCTGCTTATGCAGCGATCAAAGTCGTTCTTGAAAATATCTTTAATTGGTATAAAGAACGTTCTAAATTATATGAAGAAGAGCAACCAGAACCTCCCGTTGTAACAGAAGTGGTGGAAATTGAAGTCATTGAACCATCGGATGAGGAAGAATAAAAAATGGTAGCTATTTGATACGAGCTTGTTGTAAAAGAAAATTTAGATCAAAAAAGAATCGACTCTCATTTTTGTGAGAGTCGATTCTTTTTGTTTAAAAGTTCAAACTAATTTCTTCTGCTTTTTTTACGCCAGCAGCGATAATTTCATCGGTTCTTTCTGGATGATGATCAGCACCTTCGATGAATACTTGTTCCACTTCATTGACACCAACAAAGTTTAAAATCCCTTTGACATATTGTGACGCGAAGTCTTGTCCGGCATAGGCACCACCGCTTGCTTGAATGTGTAGTGCTTTTTTGCCTTCTGTTAGAGGAGCTGGACCTGTTTCTGTATATTTGAAGGTTTTGCCAGCAACGTTGATAGTGTCGAACCAGGCTTTCAAACGAGTAGGGATGTTTAGGTTCCATAGACCGTTAGCAATTACCACTTTGTCGGCAGCTAAGAATTGTTCGGTTGATTCATTGAATCGAACGATCTTGTGTTGTTGTTCAGCTGTTAATGATGAAAAATCTTTTCCAGCTTTCAAATCGTTCCAACCAGTCATGATATCATAGTCAATCTCTGGAAAATCTTCTTTATATAGATCCAAAGTGATAATCTCATCTTCTGGATGACTTTTCTTGTAGCTATCTAAAAAAGCATATAAAACTTTCATAGATTTAGATGCCTCGTCTGTTAGTGGGTGTGCCTTTACTGCTAATAATGTTGCCATGAAATCTCTCCTTATTCATCTATTCTCTATTTTACAAAAAATCACACACTTTAATTAGAAAAAAGAGCTCCTCTTTGTAAAAGTAAGTAAAATTTTGTACAAAACTTAGTATACAAGAATAAAAAAAGATTTCAAACAAAAATGTTTGAAATCTTAGTTCAATAGGATTCAAATTCTTTTAGGCAGCGTCCTTTTTCAAGGCTTTCATGCCACCAATCACGTGTAGTGCTTTGTAGCCGTGATTATTTAAGAATTGAGCAATGATATCTGAACGACGACCAGAGTGACTGACCACAAAATAAGTTGTATCTTTATCTAATTCATTTAAGCGATTTGGTAAACTTGTAGTAGGCATAGAAATAGCGTCAGGAAAATGTCTTTCAGCAAATGCGCCTTTATCACGGATATCCAAAATAGTAACAGGTTGATTGGCTAGCAGCATTTGAAAATCTTGAGCAGTAATTGATTTCATAAAAAATTTCCTCTTTTCTTGTTGGATGAGCTTGATTTTAGGGTGTTTTCAGAAAACTTGCAAATTTTTTGCGTTAAAATGAAAAAACAATGAAAGATTTTTTAATCTGTAGCTTTTTCTCTTAGCTGTGAGAAGCTAAAAGAAAAATGGGATCTGCGTGGTGTGAATAGTATTCATTTGTTATTAATAGGAAAAAATCTTTTTTATTGAGTGAAGGATTATTGTGTAAAAGTGTCTGCAAATCATAAGGTTTTTCTGCAAAGGAATAAATTGTTAAAGAAAGAAACTTGCTTTTTCCTAGAGAATCAAGTAAAGTATATCTGTGTGTAAAACACGTCCTGTCACTTGGTTTGACGAATCACCAACGTTTTACTCAGTTGCAGGGAATAATCGAAAGAGGTGGAAAACATGGCAATTTCTAAAGAACGTAAAAACGAAATCATCAACCAATTTGCTCGTCATGAAGGAGATACTGGTTCTCCAGAAGTACAGATCGCTGTATTAACTGAAGATATCAACACTTTGAATGCTCACATCCGTGAACACAAAAAAGATCACCATTCATACCGTGGTTTGATGAAAAAAGTTGGTCACCGTCGTAACTTGTTAGCTTACCTACGTAACAAAGACGTAGCACGTTACCGCGAATTGATCCAAGCATTAGGATTACGTCGTTAATCATTCATGAGAAAAGTGAGGTTCGACCGAATCTCACTTTTTTGCTGTGAAACACAGTTTTAGCTGTCTTTTAGGCAGCTAAAACTGATGTTGAACAGTACTAGGCGACCGCAGGGAGCGTAGTGTCATTCGTACCGAAACACAGTGATTCGTTGTCTGAAAAACGGTTCAAACTGATCTTGAATATCATGATTTAGGAAAAGCAGATCATGGATTTCAAATAAAAAAACAAAAAATAAACATGCTGTGATGGTTGGCTTGGCTTTACTACTAACCAAATGAAAGCACTGAAGTGTTCAATGCTTTCATTTGTTTAGTAGCAGCCTTGACTCACAGTAGCAAAGGAGAACTTTATGACAAAACAAGTATTTAAGACAACTTGGGGCGGACGTCCACTAGAAGTTGAAGTGGGACAACTTGCCAAACAAGCAAACGGTGCGGTTTTAGTCCGTTATGGCGATACAGTTGTATTGACAGCGGCAGTTGCATCAAAAGAAGCAAAAGATACAGATTTCTTCCCATTGACAATCAACTATGAAGAAAAAATGTATGCCGTAGGGAAAATTCCTGGAGGTTTTATCAAACGTGAAGGTCGTCCAAGTACTGATGCGACATTGACTGCTCGTTTGATCGACCGTCCGATTCGTCCAATGTTTGCGGAAGGCTTCCGTAATGAAGTCCAAGTAACCAACGTTGTGATGAGTGTGGAACAAGATTGTTCTCCATCAATGGCAGCCATGTTAGGTTCTTCATTGGCACTATCTATTTCAGATATTCCATTCGATGGACCAATTGCAGGGGTAGACGTTGGTCGTGTGGACGGTGAATATGTATTGAACCCCACAGTGGAACAACATGCAGCCACTGATATCGAATTGACGGTTGCTGGAACAAAAGCAGCAATCAACATGGTTGAATCTGGTGCCAAAGAAGTTTCCGAGGCAGATATGCTAGGAGCTTTACTATTTGGTCACGAAGCAATCAAAGAAATCGTCGCTTTCCAAGAAGAAATCGTGGCGGCAGTCGGTAAAGAAAAAATGGAAATCAAATTGTTGCAAGTAGCTGAAGATTTGAAGAAAGAAATCTTTGATGCTTACTACCAAACAATGAAAACAGCCGTTTTGACCGAAGAAAAATTAGCTCGTGAAGATGAAATCGACAAAGTAAAAGCCACTGTGAAAGAAGTGTACGCAGAAAAAGCAGCAGCATTAGAAGCTGACGAAGCGGCACAATTAACGAAAGAAGTAAAACAAATCGCTGAAGATCTTGAAAAAGATGTGGTCCGCGAATTGATCACGATCGATAAAATCCGTCCTGATGGTCGTAAATTGGATGAAATCCGTGCACTAGCTTCAGAAGTTGGTTTGTTGCCACGTGTACATGGTTCTGGTTTATTCACTCGTGGACAAACCCAAGCGTTATCAGCGTGTACCTTAGCACCACTTGGCGAACATCAAATTATTGACGGTTTAGGTGTGGAAGATTCAAAACGTTTCATCCATCACTATAACTTCCCACAATTCTCTGTTGGTTCAACAGGACGTGCTGGATCTCCAGGTCGTCGTGAAATTGGACACGGAGCTTTAGGTGAACGTGCTTTAGCACAAGTGATTCCAAATGAAGAAACCTTCCCTTACACTATTCGTTTAGTCGCAGAAGTATTGGAATCTAACGGTTCTTCTTCTCAAGCAAGTATCTGTGCCGGAACATTGGCCTTAATGGATGCCGGTGTACCGATCAAAGCACCAGTTGCAGGTATCGCAATGGGACTTGTTTCTGATGGTGAAAACTATACAATCTTGACAGATATTCAAGGCTTGGAAGATCACTTGGGAGACATGGACTTTAAGGTTGCCGGAACAAAAGACGGAATTACCGCTCTACAAATGGATATCAAGATCCAAGGTATTACTGAACAAATTTTGCGTGAAGCATTAGCTCAAGCGAAACAAGCGCGTATGGAAATTCTTGAAGAATTGACCTCTACACTAGCTGCTCCTCGTGAAGAACTAAGCCAATATGCACCGAAGATCGAAATGATCAAGATCGATCCTGCGAAGATCAAAGATGTTATCGGTAAAGGCGGCGACACGATCAATGGTATCATTGATGAAACCGGCGTGAAAATCGATATCGATCAAGACGGGAATGTATCGATCGCATCTGCTGATGCAGAAATGATTCAAAAAGCGATCAAGATCATTGAAGACTTGACCAAAGAAATCAAAGCTGGCGAAGTTTACTTAGGTAAAGTTGTCCGCATTGAAAAATTTGGCTGCTTCGTCAACTTGATCAAAGGGAAAGACGGCTTAGTCCACATTTCTCAACTAGCAAACGAACGTGTGAACAAAGTTGAAGACGTTGTAAAACTAGGTGATGAGATTCTTGTCAAAGTAACAGAAATTGACAAACAAGGTCGAGTGAACCTTTCAAGAAAAGCATTACTGAAAGACGAGAAACAAGAAGAGAAATAAATAAATGACTAAAATCTGCGGGGAGATTCTTTTTTCTCGCGGATTTTTTTTGTTGAGAATAGGAGAGAGAACATGAAACAAACACAAAACTGGCGTTTAAAATTAGCAAAGTTCATGAAAGGCAGATACGGATTTTTTGATTCCCTGAATAAACTATTAATGATCCTGGCGATCATCAGTTTGTTGTTACCGGTCAGATTTTTGACGTGGATCGCTTATGGGTTGATCATTCTTGCCTACTATCGTTTCTTTTCAAAACGTATTTACGTACGCTCTAATGAAAATCAAAAGTATCTAGTGCAGCAAAATAAAGTGATCCGTCGCTTCAAGAATACAAAAGCAGCCTTCCAAGACCGAAAAAGCTATGTCTATTTCCGCTGTCCAGAGTGCAAGCAAACGATCCGGGCACCGAAAGGAAAAGGCAAGATCAAAGTCACTTGCAGCAAATGTAAACATCAATTTGTGAAGAAGGTCTAAGTTTGTTACACTGAATCCAAAAAGCAAGTGAGTCAAGATGGAAATGAGAAATCATGCCACAGATGATCATAGGCAGTTCACTGACAAGGAATGGACTTGCTGCTAACTGGAGGAGTTATGACAAAACTAACGATTTGCACAATCAAAGAGAATGATTTACAGGAATGGTGGGAAATTGCTTACGGACCCAAAGCTGATTTAGAGTGAAAAAAATGGGACGGTCCTTATTTCAAAGACCCTGTGTTAGACTAGGAGACTTTTTCAACAGGCTGGGGGAAATCCAGTGTCAATCACATCCGCAATGCAGAGTTATATGTTATGAGGGGTGCATTGTCGGTATGCTGACAGCCTATTGGGAAGATGGAGAATTGCAACAATGGTTAGAATTTGGGATCATCATTTATGAGGCAAAGCTATGGAACAAGGGCATTGGTAGCTTCGCAGTAAAAGCTTGGATCACAGAGTTGTTTGCAATGTATCCCCATATTCAAAGAGTCGGTTACACGACCTGGTCAGGCAATCATGGTATGCAAAAGCTGGGTGAAAAGATCGGTATGACCAAAGAAGCACAGCTTCGTAGCGTTCGTTATTGGCAGGGAGAGTACTACGATTCCGTTAAATATGGTGTATTAAGAAAAGAATGGTTGTAGAAAAGGGCATCGACAAAACTGTCGATGCTTTTTTCTGTAGTCAGACCTTTGAGGCTGGAGACTACCTACTAAGAAAATGAAAAATCTATGAAAGAGTGACTAGAATTTTGTCTGTTTTTTGTTATTTTTAGTTTATTGTTTGACGAAAATTTTATTGGAGGAGTACACTATTCAATGTAAAAAATCTTATTAAGGGATGAAGAAAAATGTTTGAAGAAAAAAGAAAATTTAATTGAATGAGTTTTCTAGTGGGTATTTTGTTTTTATTGGTCTCACTTGTAGCCTTCCAAAATCCAGAAACTAGTCTGGTAGCTATTGTTATTTATTTTGCAGTGACGGCAATCATTAACGGAATTTACAGCCTGTTTATTCGTACACGCATCAAAGAGTTCACAGGATACCGTTCCACTGGTTTTCTTGTGTTAGCCATTGCGGAAATTTTGATCGGGCTTGTTTTATTGTTCCGTTTGGATACGGGGATCATCGCTTTGGCGTATGTCTTTGCTCTTTGGTTCATTATGGACTCTGTTCGTAATTTATTCCTATTAGGTCCGACTCGTTTAGTCAGTGTTCCTTTGTATTGGTTCTCGATGATCGTCAATATTTTGGGGATTTTCGTTGGTTTTTCACTAATTGTGGATCCAATCGTCTCATTATTGACCATTTCTTTCCTTGTCGGTTTCTATTTCTTGATGAATGGGCTCATTTACATCGTGGGTGCTTTCTCCAACTAACACCAAAAGAAGGTGCGACAACTGTCGCATCTTCTTTTTATTCTCTGTCAATCGTTAAATACATGATGTGTTCATTGTTTTCCGGATCTTTTTCATTGGTATGGACGAAACCAAATGACTCATAGAAAGGAAAGGCCTTTTCATTTTCTTCGTGAACGCTTAAGTAAATCTTATCGACTTGTTTGTAGTGTTCTTTCAAATAAGTCAGCACCGAACGGAACAAGGCGTGACCATAACCCTGACGCTGATGGTGGTGATCGATCATGAAGCGATCGAACCAAATGGAACGGTCAGAAGGAGCTTCAGCACCGATCATCGCAAAACCAACCATCTTGTTGTCCACATATAATCCAACAGACGTCCATTTTAATTTGGTGTCATAAGCAGCTTCCAGTAAAGACAAGGTATTCTCTTCGATCAGCCCTTTTTGATTCGGAGCAACTTCTAGTGATGCAGCGGTCCGCCAGTTTTCCTGGCTAATAGGTTTTAGTTGATATCTCATAGTCAATATCCTCCTTCAAACTCTAGTATAAGCAAACTTGAAATAATTCTAAACTAAAACGCATTCATTTTTAAGGAAGCGTTTTTTTCAGTTTCTATATTTGAACTTCATTCTCAATTAGTCTACAATAGTTAAGAATAAATAATGAATTTGGAGGGAATAAAATGTCTGTTTTAGAAATCAAAAACTTACATGTCTCAATTGAAGATAAAAAAATCCTAAAAGGTGTCGATCTAACTTTGAAAACGGGAGAGATCCATGCCATCATGGGACCAAACGGAACTGGGAAATCAACTTTATCTGCGGCAATCATGGGAAATCCTAACTTTGAAGTAACTGAAGGTGAAATCCTACTTGACGGGGAAAATGTTTTGGAAATGGAAGTTGACGAGCGCGCGCGCTTAGGTCTTTTCTTAGCGATGCAATACCCAAGTGAGATTCCTGGAATCACGAATGCAGAATTCATGCGTGCAGCGATCAATGCCAAACGCGACGAAGACGATAAAATCTCTGTCATGGACTTCATCAAAAAATTAGATGAAAAAATGGATCTGTTGAATATGCCGGAAGAAATGGCTGAACGTTACTTAAACGAAGGCTTCTCTGGTGGAGAAAAGAAACGGAATGAAATCTTACAATTATTGATGCTTGAACCAACTTTTGCTATCTTAGACGAAATTGATTCTGGTTTAGATATCGATGCACTGAAGGTTGTAGCCAAAGGGGTCAATGAAATGCGTGGAGAAGGTTTTGGTTCTTTGATCATTACTCACTATCAACGCCTATTAAACTACATCACACCTGATGTTGTGCATATCATGATGGAAGGCCGCGTGGTCTTGACTGGTGATGCAGACTTGGCAAAACGTCTGGAAGCAGAAGGCTATGCTGGAATCAGTAAAGAATTAGGAATTGATTACAAAGAAGAAGAAGCGTAAGGAGGGTCAAGGTACATGAAAAACAACTTGAAAGACTATCTTGACGCAGTCAACGTTTTTTCAGCACTACAGGAAGAGCCTGCTTGGATGCTTGAATTGCGTCAAGCTGCGTTAGAAAAAGTAGAAGATTTACCATTTCCAGTGATCGAACGCGTTAAGTACGAGCGTTGGCCATTGTTCAATATTGATGAAGAAGCTTTGCAGGGAAATCAACCATTCAGTGGAACTATTTTACCAGCTTTTGATGAGATGCAGGACAACCCTGTTCTTGTTCAATATGACAGTGCGACTGTTTTTGAACAATTGCCACAAGAGCTGATTGATCAAGGGGTAATCTTCACTGATTTATTTACAGCAATGAAGGAATATCCGGAATTGGTCAAAGAATACTATATGACGAAAGCCGTACCAATGAACGAAGACAAGATGACAGCGGCACACGCTGCTTTCATGAATAGTGGAATGTTCTTGTATGTACCTAAAAATGTCGTCATTGAAGCACCGATCGAAGCTATTTTTTATCACAATGGCAATTTGTCCACACATTTCTTCAAACACGTGTTGATCGTTGCGGACGAGCACAGTGAATTCAGTTATTTGGAACGCTTTATCACTGAAGGTGCTGAAGCAGAAAAAATTTCTGGAAATATCGTGGTCGAAGTCATCGCTAAAGCCGGTTCAAAAGTTAAATATTCAGCGATCGATCAATTAGGTGTGAATTTATCCACTTACATGAATCGTCGTGGTTATATCATGCGTGATGCTTCTGTTGATTGGGCATTGGGAGTCATGAATGATGGAAATATCGTCGCTGACTTTGATTCTGATTTAGTCGGTGAAGGTTCTCATTCAGAGGTGAAGGCTGTCGCAATCAGTGCGGGACGCCAAATCCAAGCGATTGATACACGAGTAACCAATAAAGCACCGCATTCGATTGGTCATATTTTGCAACACGGGGTGATCCGTGAGCGTGGGACGTTGACCTTCAACGGGATCGGGCATATCCTCAAAGGAGCCAAGGGTGCCGATGCCCAGCAAGAAAGTCGTGTCTTGATGCTTTCTGACAAAGCTCGTGGCGATGCCAACCCAATTTTATTGATCGACGAAAATGAAGTCACTGCTGGACATGCAGCCAGTGTAGGGCGTGTGGATCCGGAAGAAATGTACTACTTGATGAGTCGCGGTCTTCGTAAAGAAGATGCCGAACGTTTGGTTATCCGCGGATTCTTGGGTTCTGTACTGACTGCGATCCCTGTTAAAGAAGTTCAAAAAGAATTAGTCGATGTAATTGAAGGGAAGTTGAACGCATGATCAATGCCCAAAATCTTCGCGAAGAATTTCCCATTTTGAATCAAATTGTCAATGATGAACCTCTTGTTTATTTAGACAATGCTGCAACGACACAAAAACCGGAAGCTGTCTTGCAAGCCTTGACGGATTATTACCATTGCAACAATGCGAATGTCCATCGTGGCGTGCATACCCTGGCTGAACGGGCAACACATGACTATGAAGCCTCACGAGAAAAAGTGCGCCAATTTATTCATGCGAAAGAAACTGCAGAAGTCCTGTTCACTCGCGGGACAACTACTGGATTAAATTGGGTATCAAGAAGTTTTGGTGATGCATTTGTTCAAGAAGGCGATGAAATCGTCATTTCCTACATGGAACATCATTCAAATATTATTCCGTGGCAACAATTAGCCGCCCGTAAAAAGGCGAAGTTAAAATATATTGCATTGACACCAGAAGGCTTTTTAGATATGGAGGATGCGAAACGTCAGATCACTGATAAAACGGCGATCGTTTCGATCGCCCATGCTTCCAATGTTCTGGGTGTGATCAATCCGATCAAGGAATTGGCTGAGATCGCTCATGCACAGGAAGCAGTTCTTGTTGTGGACGGTGCGCAAGCTGTTCCTCACATGCCTGTCGATGTCCAAGCATTGGATGCTGATTTTTATGCGTTCAGTGCACATAAAATGTGTGGACCGACCGGTATGGGTATTTTATACGGCAAACGCAAATGGCTAGAACAAATGGAGCCTGTTGAATTCGGCGGTGAAATGATCGATTTTGTCCATTTGTATGAAAGTACGTGGAAAGAACTACCGTGGAAATTTGAGGCTGGAACACCGAATATTGCTGATGCGATTGGCTTAGGTGCAGCTGTTGATTACTTAGAAGCGTTAGGCATGCAAGAAATCCATGATTATGAAGCGAGTTTGGTCGCTTACGTTTTACCGAAGCTGCAAGCAATCGAGGGTTTGACCGTTTATGGTCCACAAGATCCAGCAGATCATACCGGTGTGATCGCCTTCAACTTAGAGGGAATCCATCCTCATGATGTGGCGACAGCACTTGATATGGAAGGCGTGGCTGTACGTGCCGGACATCATTGTGCGCAACCACTATTGAATTATTTAGACGTTCCAGCGACAGCACGTGCAAGTTTTTATTTTTACAATACCAAAGAAGATGCCGACCGTTTAGTAGAAGCGATCAAAGCGACAAAGGAGTTTTTCAAACATGGCACTATCTAAATTAGATAATTTGTATCGTCAAGTGATTTTGGATCACTCCAGTCATCCACATCATCATGGAAGTCTGGAGAATTCAAGTCAGCGAATCGAATTGAATAATCCGACCTGTGGCGATGTGATCCATTTGGAGCTAGACACAGAGAAGGGTGTAATCAAAGACATCGCCTTTTCTGGGCATGGTTGTTCGATCAGTACAGCCAGTGCTTCAATGATGACAGACGCTGTTCTTGGTAAAACATTAGAAGAAGCAATCGCCTTGTCGGAAGACTTTTCCCAGCTTGTGCAAGGCAAGGATATCTCCGAGCTTGAAAAGCTAGGGGATGCAGCGATGCTTGGTGGCGTTGCGAAATTTCCAGCTCGTATCAAATGCGCGACCTTGGCCTGGAAGGCTTTGGAAAAAGCGTTAGAGGATCCTGAAACAGGGATCGGAGAAAGCGGCTTGTTGAAACACGAAGAGGACTAAGCGAATCAAATGACCGTAGTTTGAATTTTAATAGATTAATATGAACGAGAATATGAACGAGGATGTCAGTTCCACTTTGCCAGTCACACTTACGAGGAACTTTAATTTAGTGAGATGGTATGCGTGGTGAGAATAAAACTTAAATTTCGTTTTTTCAGAAATTTAAATACTCTCAAACGAAGTAGCACTAGGAACATAGACTAGTGGAATGATATACGTAGAGAAAATCAAACTAAAGTTTTGTTTTTCAAAACTTTAATAGATTAATATGAACGAGGAGTGAGAAACATGGGAGTACCTGAATTAGAAGAATATAGATATGGTTTCCATGATGACGTGGAACCAGTCTACAGTACCGGAGAAGGCTTGACAGAAGAAATCGTCCGTGAAATCTCACGCGTAAAAGAAGAACCAGAATGGATGCTTGATTTCCGTTTGAAATCATTGGAAGCTTTCCACAAGATGCCTATGCAGGAATGGGGACCAGATCTATCAGACTTGGACTTCGATGCAATCAAATACTATCAAAAACCAAGTGACAAACCAGCCCGCGACTGGGACGATGTACCAGAAAAAATCAAAGAAACCTTTGAACGCATCGGGATTCCTGAAGCAGAACGTGCCTACTTAGCAGGAGCATCTGCCCAGTATGAATCAGAAGTTGTTTATCACAACATGAAAGAAGAATTTGAAAAACTGGGGATCGTATTTACCGATACCGATACAGCCTTAAAAGAGTACCCAGAAATCTTCAAACAATATTTTGCTAAATTAGTCCCACCGACTGATAATAAATTAGCAGCCTTGAACTCAGCCGTTTGGTCAGGTGGAACCTTCATCTATGTACCAAAAGGTGTGCGTGTCGATGTTCCATTGCAAACGTATTTCCGAATCAATGCAGAAAATACCGGACAATTTGAACGTACATTGATCGTAGTTGACGAAGGCGCAAGCGTCCACTATGTAGAGGGTTGTACCGCACCAACGTATTCAAGTAACAGCCTGCATGCGGCGATCGTTGAGATCTTCACACTGAAGGATGCTTACTGCCGTTACACGACGATCCAAAACTGGTCGGATAATGTGTACAACTTGGTAACAAAACGTGCCCGTGCATTAGAAGGTGCCACTGTGGAATGGATCGACGGTAACTTGGGAGCTAAAAGAACAATGAAATACCCAAGTGTGTTTCTTGATGGACAAGGTGCTCGCGGAACGATGCTTTCAATCGCTTTTGCTGGAGCTAAACAAATCCAGGATACTGGAGCGAAAATGATCCACAACGCACCAAATACTTCAAGTTCGATTACTTCTAAATCGATTGCCAAAGATGGCGGCGAAGTAAACTATCGTGGACAAGTAACATTCGGCAAGAAGAGCCAAGGCTCAATCTCGCATATCGAATGTGACACGATTATTATGGATGATCAGTCTAAATCAGACACCATCCCATTCAATGAGATCCACAACAGCCAAGTTGCCTTAGAGCACGAAGCCAAAGTATCAAAAATCTCAGAAGAACAATTGTATTATCTAATGAGTCGTGGACTATCAGAAGTCGAAGCGACCGAGATGATCGTTATGGGATTTGTAGAACCATTTACGAAAGAACTTCCAATGGAATATGCGGTTGAGCTGAATCGCTTGATCAGTTATGAAATGGAAGGCAGTGTTGGCTAAAGCCTTTTTTAGCACTAGAAACGTTGATTTATCAATGTTTCTAGTGCTTCTTTTTTTCGTAAAAGCAAACTAACTACAAAACTAACTACAACAGCGATTAAAATAAATATTTCTCTTTTTCAATGAATTGTGCGAATTGATCTGCACTGCGTTCTTCACGTTCAGGATAGAAGTAGTTATAGACCTGACGAGTCATTTTAGAATCTTTATGACCAACTCGGTACATAATATCCTCTAAGTTCATATCAGCCATTGCGCAAAGAGAGACATGTGTTTTTCTAAATTCATGAAGTGTAATTCGTTTTAAGTTGTACTTAGTCGCTATGACATCATACCAGTCATTTGGCTGACCGGGGCGACAAAAAAGATTATCTTTATTAGGGAAGACTAGCTGATGCTTATTCGTTGCTCTAATTCCCAAAACCTTAAACTCAAACTGCTGTCTAGTTCGCCATTCCTGTAACATAGCCATCGTTTCTAAATCAATTGAAATAGTCCTTTTACCGGCATTTGTTTTGGCGCTTTGACTGGCTACTTTAGTTTTTTTAGATTTTGGATCGTACTCAACTTCTGCCAATGTTTTACTGATTGTTAATTTGTTGTTATCAAAATTAATATCGTTCCATTCTAAGGCAAGTATTTCAGATTTTCTTGCACCAGTGTAGGCTAAAATACGAAAATAGGTTTCGATTTTCATATTGCCATGTTTTTTACAAGACTCCAAGAAAATAGCTAATTCTTTTGGTGTATAAACAGTCATTGTTTCTGTAGCGACTAAATGTTCATCAATTTCTTGACGTTTGATTGGTTCAGTTTTACGCATGGGATTTTCAAGAATCAATTCCTGTTGAACACCATATTGTAAAATTTGAGCAACAGCCCTGCGGAAATAATAAGCTTGCTTATAACCATCTCTTATCCAGCGACGATTGACTTGAGTACAAAATCGGACTGAAATGTCTTTAAGCATTTTATTTCCGAAGTATTCAAGTGCATGATCTTCAATCGCTCTTCTTGTTATCATGATAGTAGATGGTTTTACTTTTAAACGATATTGTTCAATAAATTCTTCATAAAGCTCTTTAAACGTAATATTACCATTCATCTTTAACTTATTTTTATCAAAATCAAGTTGTAACTGTCGATAAGTTTGCTGGGCTTCTTTTTTTGTTTGGAAACCACTTCTAGTAGTGCGTACTTCTTCACCAAATTCAGTTTTTCCAAGGTAACATTGGAATTTCCAAAGCTTTTGATTATACTTAGTGTATTGTTTAAAAGATACTGACATATAAAATCTTCCTTCCTAATTCATTATTTGGATTAGGATATTTTGTTGTTTGTAAGATTTTAATATTCGTTTTTATTCCCTATTGATGTTCAGCACTTTTTAATTGATTTAAAACGTTCTTTAAGTCTTCTAGGTCATATAAATGTTGTCTCCCGATAATAACCGCTTCTAAACCGTTTAGATGAAGCATTTTTAACGTGTCGAAACCAATATGCAGCTCTTTCATTAAGGTTTGTTGGTTCACATATCTACCAAGAATCAAAGGTACTTTATCAGGAGTATTCATAGGCAATTTCCTTTCTGAGACTAATAGAATATTCAAAATTAATCAATAAAATTTTATTCAACCTTTCTTTCAGATATAGAGCCAATAAAGGGACTAAAATTCCTAATGTAGAAGGTTTAGTTTTCGCCAACTTTGATCCTGTGGAGGCGGCTAATGACTATAAAGAAAGTATTGTAGGACCTTATCGTGGTAAATTGCCAGATTCAGTTTTGGAAAATATGGAAGAACAATTATCAGGCTCTTGTACTGTAGAGATAGCCTCATTTAATGAATTTGCCAATTTTTTAACGGATAAAGAAGCCTCTACAAAATTTGATCATATTATTTTTGATACTGCCCCAACAGGTCATACTCTGAGAATGCTTCAATTACCTTCTGCTTGGAATAATTATTTAGATGAGAATGAGACCGCAACTGCTCCTTTAGGACAATTATCAGGTGCTGTAGACAAAAAAGAAATGTATGATCTAGCTGTTAAAACCTTAATTGACGGTCAGAAAACGACGTTGATGTTGGTAACGAGACCGCAAAAAACGTCTTTATTAGAAGCAGATAGAGCGTCAAAAGAATTGGAAGAAATGGGGATTAAAAATCAAGCATTAATTATTAATGGGGTACTGGAAGAAGCAACAGATAAAGTCTCTGAGGAATTTTATGCTATTCAACAGGAAGCATTAAAACAGATGCCAGCAAGTTTAGCTAAGTATCCAGAATATTTTGTACCATTACGTCCATATAATTTAACTGGAATTGAAAATATTAGAAAATTATTGAATGAACATCAAGAAGAACTATTGACGGGATCAATTAAACCAAAAGAATTTCCCCACTTACAAGCCATTGTGGATAATTTATATAAAACGGATAAAAAAGTTATTTTTACAATGGGTAAAGGTGGCGTAGGGAAGACGACGATAGCCGCAGCAATTGCAATGGCATTAGCGGATAAAGGGAAAAAAGTTCATTTAGCAACGACTGATCCAGCAGCACATCTTCAATTTGTTATTTCAGAAACTGACAAAATTAGCGTGAGTCATATTGATGAAGAAAAAGAACTAGCAGATTATCAGTCTGAGATATTAACAAAAGCTCGTGAAACAATGTCAGAAGAAGATGTGGCATATGTTGAAGAAGACTTACGTTCCCCTTGCACACAAGAGATTGCTGTTTTTAGAAAGTTTGCGGAAATAGTTGAAGGAGCAGATAGTGATGTTGTTGTGATTGATACCGCACCAACAGGTCATACACTATTGCTATTAGATTCAACACAAAGCTACTGCCTAAGTTACAAAATGGAGATGAAACAGAAGTAGTAATGGTCACATTACCCGAAGCAACACCTGTTTATGAATCAATTCGGTTAAAAGAAGACTTGGAGAGAGCGGGAATTGCTCGTACTTGGTGGGTAGTGAACAATAGCATGCTTTCTAGCGGAACAACGAACCCAATGCTTTTAGCAAGAGCACAAAATGAAGAAGTTTGGATAGATAAGGTAGCAGAGCTGTCTAACAATCATTACGCAGTGATTGAATGGAAAGCTGAGGATATTTCAGGAGATGCTTTAAGAGATATTTTATAATTTACGATAGGATATAACTCATATTTTACTCATTGACAAAACATAGATAAAGTTCTATATTAAATATAGATGAATATCTATGTGGAGGTGAGAATATGGATTATTTAGGATTATCAAAAATTATGAAGGCAATTGCAGAGCCTAATAGACTTCAAATATTAGATATGATTTCAACTGGTGAAAAGTGTGCATGTGATATTTTGGATAATTTTGATTTTACTCAGCCGACACTATCACATCATATGAAGGTTTTAATTGAGGCGGGAGTAGTAACCGCACGTAAAGAAGGCAAATGGCAATATTATTCTCTGGTGACAGAGAATATTGAAGGATTTCAAGAATTAATACATCAAATATTGAATACAAAACAAAAAGAAGGAGTTATGTAAAATGAGTAAAGTATCGTTGTACGAACCAGCAATGTGTTGTGACACAGGAGTTTGTGGTCCCGGAGTAGATACAGAATTGCTTCGAGTTTCCTCTATTATTCAAACATTGGAAAAAGCCGAAGGTGTAGAAGTAGAGCGTTTTAATTTAACAGGTAATCCTGCGGCATTCGTAGAAAATGAAAAAATTGGTGAGTTGTTACAGTCTAAAGGAGCCGACATACTACCAGTTGTTTTATTAGATGGTGAAATTGTAAAAATGGCTGGTTATCCGTCAAATGAGGAGTTTAGTGTCTATACTGGTGTTAATTTCTCAGAGGATAAGAAAGAAGAACAATCAAATAGTTGCTGCTCTCCATCATCTGGATGTTGCTAAAACGAAGAAACTAATGCCTATGAGAAGAGATTCTCATAGGCTTTTTTATTAAGTGAGACAGAATCTATTGACAATAGATAGATGAACATCTATATTATATATAGAAGAACTTCTATGTATGGAGGGATGAAAGATGGATTATGAATTAACAGCAAAAGTTTTTAAAGCATTAGGAGACCCAAAAAGGGTTCAAATTGTGGATATGCTTTCTTGTGGTGAGCGTTGTGCATGTGATTTATTAGAGCATTTTGAATTTACACAACCAACGCTTTCCCATCACATGAAAGTGTTAATGAATGCAGGGATTGTTCAAGCCAGAAAATCAGGGACATGGCACAATTATTCATTGAATGCGGAGAATATGAAAGTATTATCTGGTGTCATTCAAACAATCATTCAAAACACAGATGACTGTATTTGTCATACGATTGATAATGCTGCATGTTCTTGTGAGGTTAAAGGGAGAGTAACAGCTACAAAGAAAGTAACAATTGCTTAGAATGATGATGTTAAATTTAAAGGAGGAAACCAAACATGAAATTGTACCAACCAGATCAGCTACCATTAACAAAGTATCTATTTTTTACAGGAAAGGGAGGTGTTGGTAAAACAACGACCGCTTGTGGCACTGCTACTTATTTAGCAGATAGTGGGAAAAAAGTTATGTTAGTCAGTACCGATCCAGCAAGTAATTTACAAGATGTTTTTCAAACAGAATTAACAAATAAAGGGAAAGAAATTCCAGAAGTTCCGGGATTAACTGTAGCAAATTTTGATCCTGTAACAGCAGCTGATGACTATAAAGAAAGTGTTGTAGGACCATTTAGAGGGAAACTACCTGATTCTGCTTTAGCGAATATGGAGGAACAATTATCTGGTTCTTGTACAGTAGAGATTGCTGCATTTAATGAATTTTCTGGTTTTTTAACTGATCCAGAAGCAGAGAAAAAGTATGATTATATTATTTTTGATACTGCACCAACAGGTCACACGTTAAGAATGTTACAGTTACCATCTGCATGGAGTAATTTTATGGATGAAAATACAACAGGAGCTTCTTGCTTAGGTCAATTATCTGGTTTAGGTGATAAAAAGGAAATTTATGAGCATGCTGTAGCCACATTAGCTGATGGAGCAAAAACAACTTTAATGCTTGTAACAAGACCGCAAAAGGCACCACTTTTAGAAGCAGATCGAGCTTCTAAAGAATTACAAGAGATAGGCATTGAAAATCAAGTTTTATTAGTGAATGGCGTCTTAGAGGAAGCAACAGATAAAGTATCTCAATTGATTTATGATGGACAACAAGAAGCATTGGCACAAATGCCAGAGAGTTTGAAAGCTTTTCCTGAGTACAGTATTCCTTTACGTTCTTACAATGTGACTGGTGTTGAAAATCTACGCCAATTATTGAAATCCAATCAAGGTGAATTTTTAACTGAAATAGTCACACCAAGAGCATTTCCTAGATTGAAAGACATCGTGAATGAGTTGCATCAATCTGGTAAAAAAGTGATTTTTACAATGGGTAAAGGTGGCGTTGGGAAAACGACTATTGCTGCGGCAATTGCCACTGGTTTAGCAGATAAAGGCAAGAAAGTTCATTTGGCTACAACCGATCCAGCTGCTCATTTACAATTTGTGATTTCTGAATCCGATCAAATCAAGGTGAGTCATATCGATGAAGACAAGGAATTAGCAGATTATACAGAAGAAGTATTAAGTAAGGCTCGTGAAACGATGTCACCAGATGATGTTGCTTATGTAGAAGAAGATTTACGTTCGCCTTGTACACAAGAAATCGCTGTATTCAGAGCTTTTGCAGAGATTGTGGATGATGCCGATTGTGATGTGGTAGTTATTGATACCGCACCAACAGGACATACATTACTATTACTTGATTCTACCCAAAGCTACCATAAAGAAGTAGAGCGGACATCTGGTGAAGTACCAGAATCAGTGAAACGTCTCTTACCTCGTTTGCAAGATGGAAAAGAAACCGAAGTGGTCATGGTCACTTTATCTGAAACAACACCTGTTTATGAATCTATGCGACTACAGGAAGACTTGGATCGAGCAGGCATTGCTCATACATGGTGGGTCGTGAATAACAGTATGTTAACAAGTGGTACAACAAATCCAATGTTACTAGCCCGAGCACAAAATGAAAATACATGGATTGATAAAGTAGCAGAATTATCTAATAATCATTATGGGGTTGTAGAATGGCATGCAGAAGAAATCTCTGGAGAAGCACTACACAATATATTGAATTAGGAGCATTTTATTTTTTTTAAATGATAGATAGAAATTTTTCTATCTATCATGCACTTATTTGAATTTTATGATGGAGGAAGATGATGATGGAAAAAGAAGAACAAAAAGGATTGGGAATATTTGAAAAATATTTAACGCTTTGGGTGGCTTTGTGTATGGTTACGGGTGTTTTAATTGGAAAATATTTGCCAGCTGTTCCAGCAACTTTAGGGAAATTCGAGTATTATCAAGTATCTATTCCAACAGCAATCTTAATTTGGTTGATGATCTATCCGATGATGTTGAAAATAGATTTTACTAGTATTGTCAATGCAGCTAAGAAACCTAAAGGTTTGATTGTAACCTGTACAGTGAATTGGTTCATTAAACCATTTACGATGTACGCTATTTCGGCATTTTTCTTTTTCGTTGTATTTAAAGGGATTATCCCCAATGATTTAGCCAAAGAATATGTCTCAGGAGCAGTATTGTTAGGTGCGGCACCCTGTACTGCAATGGTCTTTGTTTGGAGTTACTTAACCAAAGGAGATCCAGCTTATACATTGGTTCAAGTTGCGATTAATGATTTAATTATTTTAGTGGTGTATGCGCCAATCGTTGCTATTTTATTAGGTGTTGGAAATGTAGCTGTTCCAATTAATACGTTGATTTTGTCGACTGTTTTATTCGTAGTGATTCCACTTCTTTTAGGTGTTGTCACTCGAACAGTCATTATAAAAAATAAAGGACTTCATTATTTTGAAACAGTCTTTCTAAAGAAATTTGATAAGGTTACAATTATTGGGTTGCTTTTAACGCTAGTGATTATTTTTTCTTTCCAAGGTGAAAGAATCTTGAATAATCCACTGCACATTCTTTTAATTGCAATTCCGCTAACCATTCAAACACTATTGATTTTTGCTATTGCTTATACATGGGCTCGTTTTTGGAAGTTGCCTCATTCGATTGCTGCACCGGCAGGCATGGTTGGAGCTAGTAATTTCTTTGAATTATCAGTAGCAGTAGCCATCTCACTATTTGGCTTACAGTCAGGGGCAACATTAGCAACAGTAGTAGGCGTATTGGTTGAAGTACCAGTCATGTTGCTATTAGTTAAAGTTGCGAATAGTACAGTTGGATGGTTTCAAAAAAATGAGTTACCTCAATCGTTAAGAAACTAGTTTAAGAAGACTAAATTTATTGCTTGGAGATGTTGATTGTGGCAGGTGTAACAAAAAAATTATCATTATTAGATCGTTATTTAACCCTCTGGATTTTTCTTGCAATGGGCTTTGGTATTGGATTAGGTTATTTTGTACCAGAGGTTGTAACAGGAATAAATAAACTGGAAGTTGGAACAACTTCTATACCTATTGCGATAGGCTTGATATTAATGATGTATCCACCGTTAGCTAAGGTGAAATATGAAGAGATGTGGCGTGTCTTTAAAGATTGGAAGGTTTTATTATTGTCACTTTTCCAAAACTGGATTGCCGGTCCCATTTTAATGTTTATTTTAGCGGTTGTCTTTTTACATGATTATCCTGAGTATATGGTGGGGTTAATTATGATTGGTCTGGCTCGTTGTATTGCAATGGTGATTGTGTGGAGTAACTTAGCTCAAGCGGACAATGAGTATACGGCAGGATTAGTGGCGTTCAATTCCATTTTTCAAATTATCTTTTATTCAGTGTTTGCCTATATTTTTGTGACAGTTATTCCGGGATGGTTAGGCTTAGAAACGCATGCTGTTTCAATTGGAATGGGTGAGATTGCAACAAGTGTTTTCATTTATTTAGGTATTCCTTTCATTGCAGGCTTTTTATCTCGTTGGATTCTAATAAAGAAAAAAGGAAAGAAATGGTATGAAGAAAAATTCATTCCTAAAATTAGTCCAATTACATTGGTTGCCTTATTATTTACAATTGTTGTGATGTTCTCCGTTAAAGGAGAAAAAGTCATTGAACTTCCAATGGATGTAGTAAGGATTGCCATTCCATTACTCATTTATTTTGTCCTTATGTTCTTTGTTTCATTCTTTATTTCTAAACGTATGGGAACCAGTTATCCAATTGCAGCTTCATTATCGTTTACCGCAGCGAGCAATAATTTTGAATTAGCAATTGCGGTAGCTGTTGGCGTATTTGGTATTAATTCAGGGGAAGCCTTTACAGCAGTAATTGGTCCACTAGTGGAAGTTCCGGTTTTGATTGGTTTAGTAAATGTAGCATTGAAATTTAAGCAAAAATATTTTAAGCAAACTAAAAAAAGGAATGAGGCATCTTTATGAAAATTGTGATTATTGGTTCAGTAGCAGCTGGGACAAGTGTGGCCGCAAAGGCTAGACGAAATACAGAGGAAGCAGAGATTGTTGTCTACGACCAAGACAAGGATATTTCCTATTCAATTTGCGGGATTCCTTATTATATAGGAGAAGAAGTTGAAGAGTTAGATAAGTTGACCCCTAGAAATGCTGCATGGTTTAAAAAGCGTTATAATGTAGATATTTTTACAGAGCATCGAGTGACAGCTATTCATCCTGAAACTCAAACGCTTGAGGTTGAGAATCTTCAAACAAAGGAGAAGAAAACCGAATCCTATGATGAATTGGTTTTAGCAACAGGAGCAAAACCGATTGTGCCAGAGATTTTTAAAGCACAGCAAGCTAATAGAAATCTTTTTCATGTTCGTACTATTCAAGATGCTGCTGCCATTCACTCATTTATTGAAAAAGAAAAGCCACAACAAGCTACTATTATTGGTGCAGGCTTTATTGGATTAGAAATGGCAGAGCAATTGGTTCATAAAGGAATAGAGGTAACTATTATTCAACGTGGCAATCAAGTAATGAAACAAATGGATGCTGATATGGCATATCGTGTCCAAAAGGAGCTTGAAAAGAATCATGTTAAGCTTCAACTGAATACAACGATCACAAAAGTAACTGAGAAGGCTGGCTATATTACTGAATTAGCAACCAATCAAGAGCAAACAATCAAAACGGATTTAGTCATTCTTGCAGCTGGTGTTACTCCGAATAATTCACTTATTCAATCGACAACTATTCAATTGGGAAAATCTGGTGCGATTAAAGTGAATAAGAAAATGCAGACAACGGTACCACATATTTATGCGGTAGGAGATGTTGCTGAAAGCTATTCTGTCATTACAGATAAACCAATATATCGTCCACTTGGATCAACTGCTAATAAGATGGGTAGAATTGCTGGTGATATCATCACAGGAGGAACACTGGAACATCGTGGTATTTTAGGAACTGGTATTGTTCGAGTTTTTGATTTAGCGGTTGCATATACTGGTTTAACAGAAAAAGAAGCTAAATTAGAAGGATTAGAGACAGCTATTCTTTATAATATTAAGCCAGATCATGCGGACTACTTAGGTGGAAAAGAGCTGACAATCAAAGCTTTAGCAGATAAAAGTAGTGGGAGAATTCTTGGAGCTCAGATTATTGGAGAGCAAGGTGTAGATAAACGAATTGACGTAATTGCCACTGCAATTTCATTTGGTGCAGTAGCAGAAGATTTGTTCCATTTAGACCTTGCTTATGCACCACCATTTGCGACAACAAAAGACCCCGTTCTTTATACTGGAATGGCGTTAGATAATGCAATAAGCAATGGAACACCTTTAATGACACCAGCTGAATTGATTGAGCGACAAGCAAGTGGAGAACAACTGCAAATTATTGATACTCGTTCCAAAAAACAATATGAAATTTCTTGTGTTAAAGGGGCTATCCATATTCCATTAGCAGAAATACGTGATAGAGTGGCGGAGCTAGATAAAAATGTAACAACAATCACGTATTGCAATAAGGGCGTAACTGGAAATGCTGCTCAAAATATCCTGTTAAACGAAGGATTTAAAGAAGTCTATAATTTATCTGGAGGAAATAAAAATTACCAGATAATTGCCCAAATGCTTGCCTCTAACTGATTTAATGATGAAGGGATTAAATAGATGACAGAAGAAAAAAGAGTGCTGGCAAGACTTGCCGGTATCTTGGGAGCTTTCCTTGCTGCCAAACTATTAAACTATCAAATAAATGTTGGTATATTTGTAAATTTTGTTATAATTGTTGTGGTTCTATATGTTTTAGCTAAAAAAAGAGAATCTAAAGCTAAAGAAGACAGAAAATAGTTTGTCGCAAATGCAGTTGTACCTTGACTGCATTTGTTTTTTGACAAAAGAAATATGAGTAAGGAGGTAATGAGTAAATGAGCTATGCACTAGATTTAAAAGGCTTAAAAAAAGTATATGCGACCGGTGTTGAGGCGCTGCGTGGTATTGATTTAACTGTAGAAGAAGGAGATTTTTATGCACTGCTAGGTCCAAACGGTGCTGGAAAATCAACAACAATTGGAATTATTACCTCACTTGTTAATAAGACTGCTGGTCAAGTAAAGGTTTTTGATTATGATATTGATAATGATTTAGAGCGAGCAAAGCAACAGATTGGTCTTGTGCCGCAGGAATTTAATTTTAATCCGTTTGAAACGGTTCAACAAATTGTGGATAGTTTGCGGTGCAACACCAATTTTCTTAGCAACCTGCCGATTTGACATTCCTTCAGAATGCCAAGCAGCAATTTTTCCTCGTTCAATTTCAGTTAGGTGCTGACCTTTGTGACGTTGTGTGATAGAATTTGTGCAAGTCATAGTGAAAATCTCCTTATTGGTTTGGTGTTGGAACCCCAATAATACACGATATTTCACTATGATGTTTTTTTATTTTCTTAGGTGGCTAACTTGATTATAAAATTTGCGAAATAGTTTAATTTATATACATTGAATACTTAAAGTTTGAATATTGAGAATCAACTGTTACTCAAAAAAATTGTTACAGCTCCATTTATCGGGCATCTTTTTTCACGAAAATGCAGTGATTCGTTCTCTTGTATCCCATCTTGTAATTTAAGCTGTGTCTCCAAAAAGCATGTGAATAGCTAACTACATCAAAAAGAACTAAACTTCATAAAAGATGAATATTCTAATAAATTTGAAGTTAACTTCAAATCGTGGTGAAATTTCATTGAAAATGAAGTTTAGGAAGAGTCTATAGAATTGACATCGGCAAAATAGATCAAAAAGAAATCGACTTTGTTGCTCGCAAGCTAGATGATACCCTCTATGTTCAGGTTACCTATCAATTGCCTGACAATACGTATGAAACAGATAATTTGTTAAATATTAAAGATAACTATAAAAAAATTGTTGTCACTGGGCGTTACTATGAGCGAGAGCAAATGGATGGTATTCCCATCATTTATATTGCAGATTGGCTATTAGATCAATGAAAAAGGCATTGAGGAATATACATTCCCTGATGCCTTTTTCATTCTCAATGCCTATCCAATTTCCCGAAATATTACTCTGGCTTATCTTTTTCAGCTTGCTTGATTTGCGCAATGTTGAGTTTTTTCATGGTTTGAATCACTTGGTTGACTCTTTGTAAGGTCTCCCAATCATAATGAAACATCTTTTCATTTAAATCGGTAGGAACAATCTGCCAAGAAATACCAAAGGAATCGCAAACCCAGCCGCATTGCTCAGCCTCAGGAACATAGGAAAGCTTTTCCCAATAATCATCTATTTGTTCTTGATCCTCACAATAGACCATCAAAGAAACACCTGGAGAGAAAGCAAAGGCATGCGGTTGAGAACTATCCATGAATAAAAAAGATTGTCCTGACAATGTCGCTGCTCCTTGCATCACTTGTCTTTCCACTTCGGGATCCATCCCTTGCGGATAATAAGTCAGCTGCTTTATTTCAGAATCAGGAAAGACTCTAACGAATTCATTCATTGCTTCCTCGGCTCGGCCAGCGTTCTCTTTTGTAAATAGAAGCATGGTAGATATTTGAGGTTCTTTTAAGGCTGAATTCAGCGAAAGCTGCCAGCTTACGCCAAATTTATCTTGTACCCATCCAAATAGTGGACTGAAAGCATAGTCATTTAGTGGCATCAATGCGGTTCCTTCTTCTTCTAGCGCATGCCACAATTGAGAGAGCATGCCTTCTTCTGAACATTCAATAAAAAAGGAGATCGACGGATTAATAGACTGGTAAGGTCCTGCACTGATTGCGGCGATTTCTAAATCGAAGACTTTAAAAGACACCATATCGACTTCACCTGAAGGAGTCTTTGCCAGTTTTGCCTGACCTAACTTTTCTGATTGTGGAAAAACATTTAAATAAAAGTTCATTGCTTCGACTGCCTGAGTATCAAACCATAAATGTGGAACTATTTTTTGTCCCATGATCTTCACCTATCCTTTTTTGATCCAATGTATTTCTTCTTCATTATACTCTATTTACAGGAAACTACTGTCGCAATTGAGCTTAATGTCCCAGCTATTTCTAATAGAACATCCATCATTGCTCCATAACCATATCACACACTCAATTTTAACAAGTATGCTATATTGGAAGAGGAGAGTAAATAAACGTTAAGATGAGAGGACGATACAAATGGTAAAGGAAAACATTGGTGGTTTAGTCGTTTTATTTGGCGGAACAGGTGATTTAGCTAATCGCATGTTGCTTCCAGCACTGCATCAATTGTATCAAAGAAAGCTGTTATCTGAGAATTTTGCTATTTTAGGAGTAGCGCCTGAAAGTTTAACAGATGACGAATTTCAAGATCATGTACGTGAAGCCGTTGAAAATGGCATCAATTTTGAGAAAGCTGAAGAAGGCTTTTTTAATCACTGTCGCTATCAATCCGCAGATGTTTCAGATCTTGTGGAGATGCGAGAGCTCGCGAAAAAAATGGGGTCATTGACGAAAGAATTTGAGATACCAGAGGAGTATATGTACTATTATTCGATTTCTCCTAGTTTGTATGATGAGACAACGACAAATATTAAAGATGGCAAGTTCTTTGATTTAGGTGGCAATCACCGAGTGATTATTGAAAAACCTGTCGGAGATTCTTTAGAAATCGCAAAAGAATATGCGGAAATATTTGCAAAAGTGTTCGACAGAGAAAATATTTACTTCATGGATCATTTTGTCGGGATGGACTTCATCCAAAATATTTTAGCCACACGATTCTATAATCCGATGATTGAAGGAATTTGGAACAAGAATTTTATCGATAATATTCAGATATCGATCCCGGAAAACTTATCCATCGAGGAGCGTGGGCAGTTTTACGATGAGACGGGCGCATTGCTAGATATGTTTCAAAATCATTTGCTACAAATTTTATCTATCGTGGCTACAGAACTGCCGGATGAGCTTTCAAATGATGCGATCCATCAGAGTAAGTTAGCACTTTTAAAGAATATTCCTACGTTTGACAAAGAGGCAGTTGAACAAAAAGTCGTTCGTGGTCAATACAAAGCAGACAGTGCGGGACATTTTAAAAGCTATCGAAATGAAAATGATATTCCTGGTAACAGCACAACGGAGACTTATGTTGCAGTCGAGATTGACATTGATACGCCTCGCTGGGAAGGGGTTCCTTTTTATTTGCGAACCGGAAAATCATTGATTGAAGACTATACAGCCGTGGATGTGATCTTGAAACAGTCAGAAGGGATGAATGCTGATGTTCCGACACGTATTACCTTTATGGCTGCACCCACACAGGGAATGGCGATGGTTCTTAATCAAAAAGAACCAAATAATGAATACGAACCAGTCATTACATTTTTAGGTCCAGACAAAAAGACCTTTGCAGATCACTATGTCGCCGATCCTTATGAAAATATGATCTATGATGCCTTAGCAGGAGATAGGAAGTATTTCCCATCGTATGAACAAGTTCTGGAGCAATGGCGTATTACCGATAGTATTGTGGAAGCCTGGAAAGAACTGCCAGCACCTGAGTTTCCGAATTACCGCGCCCATACATTTGGTCCAATTGAAGCGGAGACGTTGCTTAATAAAAATAATCATGAATGGATCAAACGAACAGAAGATTTGTAAGTTGTTCATAAAAATGAAGGGAGAGATACGATGTCATCTAATCGGAAAGAGTTTTTTATTGGTTCATTCATTTCCTTATTTGGGATTGTTCTCATTGGATTTGGTGCCGCATTAAGTGAAAAAATGAGTATGGGGCTTGATCCCTTTACAGCTTTGAACAGAGGGGCTTCCTCGCTGCTGGGCTTCGATTTAGGAAGTTACCAGTTGGGTGTCAATCTCCTCGTGTTGGTTATTATATTTCTAATGAAACGTTCCTTGATTGGCTGGGGAACGATTTACAATATGGTGTTAGTAGGCTATCTCATTGATTTCTTCCAATGGTTATTTGATCTAGTCATTGATGTAGATCAAATGAGTTTGATGCTTCGAGTGCTTGTTGCGGTGCTTGCTATAGGTTTCTTTACTTTAGGAGTAGCCACTTATACGGAAACAGATTTAGGAGTAGCCCCTTATGATGCTATTGCGCCTTTGATCGTCGATCGTACGGGCTGGAGCTATACGCCTGTCCGGGTAACTCAAGATATTCTGGTAGTGATCGGGGCCTATCTACTAGGTGGTCCAGTGGGGATCTCCACAGTGATCACAGGATTTTTCTGTGGTCCGTTGATTTCCTTTTTCTCTAAAAAAGTTTCCAAACCCGTAGTAGACAAACTAATGGGTTGATGAAGATTTTAGACAATTCAACAGAAGAGAGTAGCTAGAAATTTTGTAACATCATCATAGGTAAAACAGCAAAAAAATCCCGACCTGCTATAACAGGTTGGGATTTTTTTGCTGTTTTGTTTATGAAAAAGCTGGGTTCGCCTTTCGTTCACTATCTGGAAAATCAGCCTGCAAGGCATGATAAGCGGCGAGAACAGGTGCCGGCATGTCAACATGCGCAATAAATTGTTTTCCTTTCGGACCATAGCCCTCAGGAGTATCATGTAGACGTGGAATCTCTCCCATCAGCAGGGTGAGATAGTGTTCGATGTCCCACATCCCACGAGGTTCTTGGTCAAATGTCAAACGTTCATTTTCTACAATGACAGAAACATGATAAGCTGCATAGTTTAACATAAACAGATTGTCAGGTGCATATTTTTTCAAAGTGGCAGCCATCCGGCGCTGCATCGTTGCATCTTGGATCATCAAAATACTTTCTGTCTTGATCTCGTGCTCTTTAAGTAGCTCAAGTAAGTAGGTGATATTGTTTCCGCAATTCGTCGATCGCGTTTCCAAATAATCCGGTGTCAAATCGTATTTGAGCTTTAAATACTTGGCAAACAATTCTGCTTCTGAGTGGATCTTTTGTTGGGAGAGCTCAGGAGTTTCTTTAGCCATTTCCTGAAAGAGCCGTTCAGAAGTATGTCCATAGCCTCCAACAATGACGTAGTGGCGAGCGATATTTTCACGCATCGCCTGAGCAAAAAGATCGCCACCTTCGATGATACTTCCGCCAAATAACACCAACACATCGACCTTGTCTAAATCATAATGGTCAGACAAGTCCTTTGTAGTCAGGCGACGAAGATCCCGTTGACCACAAAAATTTCCTAAAACATTCATATGCTGAGCAATCGTTTTTAACCGCGAATTTTATAATCAAGTTAGCCACCTGAAAAATAAAAAAACATCATAGTGAAAAATCATGTATTATTAGGGTTCCGATACCAACTAATAAGGAGATTTTCACTATGACGTATTCAAATTCTACC
>NZ_JBSMVT010000009.1:0-101462 GCF_053760925.1 Enterococcus olivae | reverse complement strand
ATACAGAAGGTCTCTATTGTTAGCTAAATTATTTATGTGGTTCCCTTGTCCGCATTCGGTGGCGCTATTGTCCGCATTCACTGGCTCATTTTTCCGCACAGGTGGCTCTATTCGTTCGCAATATTCATAGGTGGGCAACTAAGTTATGAAAATATTTTTAATTCGATTTTCCCAGTTGTTTTTAAGCAATATTGGTTTGCTAATGCATATCTGATTCTTATGATTACACAGCCTATACTCAAAAATTTTTTTATTAATCAAAAAAAACAAGAAAAATTGAAATATTTTGTATTGTTATCATTACTTTTTTATAGTCCTAATGTAGTCGGGTTGGTTTTAAATATCAAAAATGCCTTTGTTTTAAATGAAACACTTTCTTTTTTCATGATTGCTTATGCAGGACATTTGATCAAAGAATACAATGAGAAACTAACTAAAAAATATTTTAAATTGGTAATCATTTCATTTATTATTACTTGGGCTTTGATTCTCTTGAGACCAATTATTATAGAGTATGGTGTAGATACCTTTAATTTTGATAGATCATTTTTAATTGATATCAATAGTTTTAACGCACTACTATTTAGTAGTTCATTGTTTGTTATAGTACAAAAAATCAAAATACCAAAATTTTCGTTAATTTTTGCTAGTGCACCACTAGTTTTTGATGTCTACTTAATTCATGACAATCGAATCATCAGACCGCTAATTTGGCAAACAATTTTTAACAATCCAGATTCTTTTTCAAAAAATTATTTTCCATTGATAGTGATCGTAGAACCATTGATTGTCTTCTTTGTTTGCTTACTACTAGCTAAAGTAAGGGTAATTATCTTTAATAAATTCCATGAAATGACTAAAACCACAAAGTTTTTTATCAAATAAAAAGCTTTGTGGTTTGCTATTTAGTTACATTTTGTCTAAAACGTCAAATATCCTTTGACAAGCATTTGTATCTTGAAATGTATAAAGTTGTTTAGTTACAATATCCTGATATTTCTTATCTAGAATATTATTCTTCACTTTGTTTTCTAAAATAATAATCAAAGCCTCTTTCGTTTGAAATGTGGGTCCAGGTAAGATTGCATCGTTTTGTTTTACCCCTTCCGCCATTTCCTGCGTGTCATTGTCAAACTGATAAAATAAAACAGTTCTATTTTGTAAAGCGAAATCCAATCCAACACTAGAATAGTCAGTAATCATAATTCCGCTTTCTTTCATCAATGTCTGAACTGAAATAGAGCCAGCAGGAATTGTTTTGACAAATTTAGAATTAAATAAATGATTATACTTTTGAAAATTACTGTGTAGATATAGTGAGACTTTTAAACATTTTTTTCGAACTAACTCTTGGAAAGAAGCATCATTAATTAGATCATTGAAACGTTGATAAAATAGACTATCTTTGAATTCTTCATCAGAGAGATTGTTGAGTTCGTTTCTCCAAGTAGGCATAATGATAATCTTTTTTCTTTTAAAAAAAGATTTGAACTTGTGATTATTAGATAATAAACTATCAAATCTAGCTAAGCCAGTGATTTCAATATCATCTAAGTCGTATCCTAATTGTTCATGAATTTGTTTCTTTTCTCTAGAAGATGACGCAATAATTTTATTTGTAAAATCAGGTGTAGTTTGTTTGCTGTAAGCGAAGGAAACATTTTTGAGAGCTGTGATCCCATGTTTGAGGTACAGCTTTTTTAAAATTTGTTTTTGTTCAAGGAATCCTTTAGAAATAAAAGGGAATGCATAACTAGATGTATGTGTATGCGCCAAATAAGTGGACTTAAAAAGCAATTCTATATGTTGTTTGCTCTTATAGAACACCACATTACTCATAAATGGTTGTAAATTTTCCAAATCTGGAGAGTCTGGCGTAATGATATAGTATGCGGTATATTTGTTTTGATTTTGCATTAAATACTTGAAGAAAAAATACCCATTGTCTTGAGCTTTATAAGGGTATTCAGTAATCAAAACAATTTTTTTTCTTTGTAGTTGCTTTTGTTCGTTTACCATTTTTTTATACGAATCATAGGCCTCTTTTTTTAGAATACCAGTTCTTACAGAAATGTTATCATGAACAGTTGAATACGGATTTAGCATAAACATATTGGATTTTGAATAAGGAATCCATACTTCCTGATCAATTTCCTTCGAATACTGGACACGTAATAAAGGTTCTGTAACAGGGAAAGGGGAAATTCTAAAGTTTACCCAAAAATCAAAAATAGAAGAATCGTAATCATTATAATTATATTCATTGAGTAAGGATAAAAATGATTCTTGAATTGTAAAACAAAAAGTGCCATAATTTTTAAATTCATTTATGGATGTTTGTTCATGGATACAAGACGTACTATCAATTTTGAACTTCTCGCCATTTTGTCGATTAGATATGATCAAGCTCATATTTTTTAGAGGAACATAGTTAGAGAACAAAACGAGTTCTAAATTGACTTTTTCATCCTGGACATCAATCTTTTTGATCTTCGAATTTGCATAGAAGCTTTTAGAAGAAGGTTTTTGGTTCCACATAAAACGTAATTTATGATCTAGAGTGATATAAAGATAGATCATCTGTTCATTATATTCCGTAAAAACCGAGTCTGAAAAATGAATATTAAAGTTTTTTGTATCTATTTGATTATCCTGATCACCATAGTATATATTGATTCGGTCTTCAACATGTGGAGTTAGTAAAGAAGCGATTTCTTTTGAATCAATGAACCACAGAGTCTTTTCAGCATGAGTGAAGGAGTGTGTTCCTGTGCTATTTGTAATTCTTAAATTAGTAAAATCAGTACAATCGGATTCAATAAAAAAATAATTGTCTTTTGTAAAAATCTTTAAAGTATCTATCATCTAGAAAGCTCCTAATAATTTGATTTATAAACAACTTTAATCTATCAGAAAATAATTAACCTGTAAATGTTTATTATATTAAGATACTACTCATTTTATGTATATTTGATTGTTTGTTTCTTTTTTTTTGTAATTCAGTTAAAATTGAAAATAATGGCTTGCAAAAGTGTAGAAAACAATATATCAAGAAGTATGGCTTTATTTATTCTAAAGGGGGAATAATTATTTGTTTTCCAAAATCAAAAACAATCTCATGTCTCCTAATGAGTTGTACTATTTAAAATATAGGAAAGCACCAATTCTATCACAAACGATTCTTTTAGAAAGCACTCACGGAAGAGAAGTGTCTGGTCATATTTTTTCTTTGGCAGAAAAATTGAAGGAAGACTTTCCGGAATATACGATCTATATTGCGAAGAGAAAAAATACGAGTGTGGATCCGCGTTTTTCTGAAAATATCGTCGAACATATGAGCAAAGAGTATTTGCGATTACTGGCGACTTGCGAGTATCTAATCAATGATACGTCTTTTTGGAGTTTTTTTCATAAAAGAGACGACCAAAAATATTTTATCTTTTGGCATGGAACGCCTTTAAAGTTTCTGGGTAAATCGACTCAGGTTCAAGGCTATGGCAATGTACAACGAAATTTAGCGGCAGCGGACAAAATTTTTGTCAGTAACGAATTTACAAAAGAAAAAATCATCGAAGATTTTGGGATCAAAGATATCGTTCACAATCAAATCGTTGTGGCTCCATCTCCACGAAATAGTCACTTATTTGAAGAGAAGGTTGTCAGCGGTCGCTACCTGTATATGCCTACCTGGCGAGGGGTGGAAGTTGCAAATATCGAGCTATCTAATCAAATGCTGGCAGAACTGGAAATATTGGATACTTTGCTAACTGAAGGGGAGGAAATGTATGTGAAACTGCATCCCTATGAAGCTGAGCTGCTGAATTTTTCTGAAAAAAACTACAAACATTTGAAGCAGTATCCTGAGAATGAAGAGCTGTATCATTTTTTACAGACTGTTGAAAAATTAGTGACGGATTACTCTTCTATCATGTTCGATTTCGCTGTTACCAATCGTTCAGTGATCTTGTTTACTTTTGATGAGGAACAGTATTTAAAAGATCGCGGAATGTATCTCAATCTGTCTGAATTGCCTTTTAGAAAAGTAAAAAAAGCGGAAAATCTAATGAAAGAATTGAGAAAAACAAAGCAGGATGACTATCAGGAAATTCAACATAGGTATAATCGATTTGATTGTATTGACGGGACAACGATTGTTCTTGAGTATTTATTGAAAGCAAAAGCAACTACTGCTGTCACTGAATATGATAATTGGAATGGCAAGGACAATGTGCTGATTTATGTCTATCGGTTAGATGACAACGGGATCACTTCCTCTTTGTTGAATTTGATGTCTACTGTGGATTTAACAAAGAGAAACTATATCTTTATTTGGCAAGAGGGCATGATTCCTAAGCATTTGGAATATAAAATCCAAGAACTGCCTGAACAAATCTATACCTTTATCCAGACTGGAAAAGTTCAGTCAACAATTAATGAAATGACTCAGACAATGCTATATATGAATCAACTGCCATGTGCGAAAGAAGTAGTTGCTGAGATGTATCGCCGAGACTTTGACCGTGTATTTCCACATCTGGAGGTGAATCATTTTATTCATTATCCAGGTTATGACCGTTCTTATGCGGTTTGGACATGGGCTTTAAAAAAGAATGGGATCAAGACCGACATCTTTGTTCATACAGATATGGCTCAGGAATTTAAAATAAATCCTTCTTTAAAACCAAAGATTCTTTTTGAAGCCTATCAAAAAGCAGACAATGTTATTTGTGTATCCAAACCGATCGAGGATAAAATTCAGGAGCTCGCTCCTGAAGCCAATACAAAAGTGATGGAAGTTTTGATCAATGCGGAGAACATTCGTGAAATTGCAGCAAAACCATTGCCCAAGGACCTTCCATACACACTTTTAAAGGACTTAGAAAATGAGAACACCCAAGTGTTTGTTAGTGTGGGACGTTTTTCTAAGCAAAAGGGCTATGACCGTTTGATCCAAGCCTTTGAAAAGCTTGATCGTAAAGATACACGACTGCTTTTGATTTGCTCGTACGGTCCTGAAAGGGAAGCAATCATCAATCAAATACAGGAAAGCTCTGTAAAGAATCGTATTTATCTGCTAGACAATCTAGTCAAACCCTACAATCTAGTCAAAGCGGCCGACGCCTTTGTCTTTAGCAGTCGGTATGAAGGATTAGGGATGGTTGTCTTTGAAGCACTTGCTGTAGAGACACCTGTTATAATGACAGAGATTCCTGAGACTTTGGAAGTTCTGGGGGATAGAAACAAAGCGATCGTTGTTGAAAATTCTACCAATGGGATTCTAGAAGGGATGAAAGTTTTTTTGATGGAAGCACCACGTACGACCAGCTTGTTTGATTTTGACAGTCAGACACAGCAATCAATTACGGCATGGGAAAAACTTTTTTAAGAAAGTTTTGTAGTTTCTTTTAAGTCATTTTTCTAATTTCCCTAAAACCGTTTCCCTCTTGCGTACTTTCGTGTATAATGATACAAGTTAGAAATACGAACGTAAGCAGGAGTGTTTTACCTCAAGACACATCCGTGCGTAATTCTTAAAATCCAATCTTTATTTTTCAGTAAACGATGGATACAAATAGGTTGAGAAAGTTCATTTTCAACTGTGAAAAAGGAGAAGGATGACACAGTGGTTCAAAAAAATAGAAGTTCGCGTAGAGCACAACGAAAAAAAGAAGACAAAATTGTCAGCCGGATTGCATTGATTATTGGTCTCACATTGCTTGTAGTAGGAGGTGTATTTGCCTTCTCTACCTATCGTTATATAACAACGAGTTTGAAACCGTTGGATCCTGACGATTCAGAGATCGCCTTGGTCAGCATACCAACAGGCTCGTCGAACAAAACGATTGGTGAGATCTTGGAAGATAGTGAGATCATTAAAAGTGGGATGGTCTTTAATTACTACACGAAATTCAATAATCTATCAGGTTTTCAAGCGGGAAAATATCAATTTTCTCCTGATATGACGCTAGATGAGATTGGGGAAAGATTACAAAATGGTGGACTAGCTGCTGATCAGGCGGATGCTAGAATTACCGTCAGAGAAGGTTTGGATGTCGATCAAATCGGAGATATTGTTGAGGAAGAAACCAGTATTAGTAAAGAGGAGTTTCTAACAACATTACAAGATGAATTATTTTTCGAGAAGCTGATGGAGCGTTACCCAACACTGCTGACTGATACGAGCAAGGCAAGAGGTGTCAATTATCGCTTGGAAGGTTATCTATTCCCGGCAACTTATGATTATTACGAGGGAATGACGCCAGAAACGTTGATCAGTGAAATGGTCACAAAAACTAATGAAGTATTGTCTAATTATTATGACCAGATCGAAGAATCTGATCTAAATATTCATGAGACACTTACTCTAGCATCATTGGTGGAAAAAGAAGGAACGACAGAAGAAGACCGCAAAAAGATTGCCCAAGTATTTTTCAATCGTTTAGATATCGACATGCCACTGCAATCAGATATTTCTATCCTATATGCTTTGGGAGAACATAAAGAATTAGTTCTTTATGAAGATTTGGAAGTTGATTCACCTTACAATCTGTATAAGAATACTGGCTTTGGTCCCGGACCATTTGATAATCCGAGTGAGCAAGCAGTCCAAGCAGTATTAGATCCAATCCCTAATGACAACTATTATTTTGTTGCTGATCTGGATACTGGAGATGTGTACTATGCAGAAAACCTTGACGATCACAATGAACTTGTTGAAAAATATGTAAATAATCGTAACTAAAGTAAATTTCTTTCTTTAATCAGTTTACAAAAATAGAAAAGCGTGGTAATCTTTTGTGGATTCTAACAAGGGATTACCATTTATTTCAATCTAAAATAAAAGAAATAGTGTGTAGAAGTAAAAGGAGATATATTTATGGTAGAAAAAGTTTATCCAATGACAGTAGAAGGAAAAGAAAAACTAGAACAAGAACTAGAGGAATTAAAAACCGTTAAACGCGGTGAGATCATCGAGCGTATCAAAGTTGCTAGAAGTTTTGGCGATCTTTCCGAGAATTCAGAGTATGAATCAGCGAAAGATGAGCAAGCATTTGTTGAAGGTCGTATCACAACATTGGAAAATATGATTCGATTTGCTCAAATCATCGATAACAACAATGTGGACCAAGACGAAGTTTCTCTTGGGAAAACAGTTGTCTTCAAAGAATTACCCGATGAAGAAGAAGAAGAATACACGATCGTAGGCAGTGCAGAAGCAGATCCCTTCTCAGGAAAAATCTCGAATGATTCTCCTATCGCACAAGCTTTGATTGGTAAGAAAATCGACGATGAAGTAACGATCTCTACACCTGGTGGCGAAATGCTAGTGAAAATAGTTGCAGTAAAATAAATCAGAGAGAACCAATAGGAATAGACCGTAGGGGTTTATTCCTTTTTCTTTCTGTTTTTCAGCCCCACGACTGATGAATAGACAGCTGGATTTTAGTATGATGGGGAGAGAAAAAGAAGTAGGAGGAATTTCTATGAATAGTCCATGGCGGTTTTTTATCGTTGTAGAGGCTTTATTGTTTCTACTGGCTGTTTGGCAGATCATTAATAATGCGCCGTTGCTGATTCTTTTAGGCATAGGATTATTGAATGTTTATATTGCTGCGAACAGAAAGAAACAAAGTAAAACTAAAAATTTTCAGCTGATTGTGGGCTGTTTAATGATCCTAATCAGTTTATTGAATAGTGTTGCCTTGTGGTTGATGCTGGTCTTTGCGGTACTTTTTATAGGATTGAAGGGTGTTGAATTGTCAGGTATTGATTTTTCCAAACGCTCTTTTTGGCAGAAAAAACAAATAATCATGGTTGAAACCACAGAACCACAGGACCACGGTGGCAAAAAGAAAAAACAGCAATGGTTTGGAAATGAGCGAATCGGTAACACTGTCTATGAGTGGGACGATATCAACTTGAGTATTTTGTCTGGAGATACAATCATTGATTTAGGGAATACAATTTTACCTAAAAATGATAATATTGTATTAGTAAGAAAAGGGTTTGGTCGGACGCGTATTTTGATTCCTACAGGCATCGGTGTGCAGCTGGAGCATGCAGCATTTGCTGGCTCAGTGATTTTCGAGTCAAAAGAAACGGAGCTACGTAATGAAGTTCTGACTGTTTTCAGTAATGACTATAGCGATAGTCCAAGAAGGTTGAAGATCGTCTCTAATACCTTACTAGGTGATTTAGAGGTGATTCGTGTATGATAGGAAAAACCTCTAGAGGCATGGTGGCACTGTACAGTACCTTTGCGACCTTTTTGATCTTGATCCTGGTTCTGTTTACCTATCTTTTTGCGATAGGGCAAACACATTGGTGGCTACAATTATTTCAAGTGAAAGTCTTATTCATCCCATTGATTTTTTATCTTTTAACGATTTCTGTTGCCGTGGGATTTTCGGTCTTTTTATTCATTGCTTTTTCACAGAAAAAGTTGCTGACACCGATTGAGGAAAAAATGCGACTGCTAGCTAGTGGCAATTTAGAAAGCCCGGTCTTGAATGAAAACATGCCCTTGTCTGCTTCTAATAAAGAATTGTTTGATATGGACAATGATATTCATCAGATCAAAGATAAGCTGAGAGAAATGTCGAATGAATTACAGATTCTGAATGCTCGTCCGCAAGTAGTAGATGGACAGACAAAGGAAGAGATTCTAGAAAATGAGCGTCAGCGTCTAGCAAGAGAACTGCATGATTCTGTTTCACAACAGCTTTTTGCGGCAATGATGATGATGTCCGCGTTGAACGAGCAAGCCAAGAAAACGCAAGTGCCTGAGATGCAACGCAAGCAACTATCAATGGTGTCCGATATCATCAATGCTTCTCAGTCAGAGATGCGAGCGTTGTTGTTGCATTTGCGCCCAGTAACTTTGGAAGGAAAAAGCTTGAAGCAGGGGATCGAACAGCTCTTGAGAGAGCTACGAACTAAAATCAATATTGCATTAAAATGGGATATTGAGGATTTAAGTATTCCTAACAGTATTGAAGATCAATTGTTTCGTGTGATTCAGGAGTTGCTTTCAAACACTTTGCGTCATGCAAAAGCGTCCGAGTTAGAGGTCTATCTCAATTTGATCGATCAAAATATTTTGTTGAGAGTCATCGACGACGGTGTTGGCTTCGATCATGAGATACAACAGAAAAAAGCCGGAAGTTACGGCTTGATGAATATTCGTGAGCGGGTAACTGGCGTGGGTGGTACCCTGAAAATCATTAGCTTTAAAAATCAAGGAACAAGTATAGAAATCAAAATTCCGTTAATAAAGGAGGTTCCCGTTAAATGATAAAAGTATTGTTGGTAGATGATCATGAGATGGTTCGATTAGGTGTTTCTTCTTATCTGTTTATTCAAGAGGATATCGAAGTGGTTGGCGAGGCAGAAAATGGTCGTATTGGCTATGAAAAGGCCTTGGAGCTGCGTCCTGACGTGATCTTAATGGACTTGGTAATGGATGAGATGGACGGGATCGAATCAACGAAGGCGATCTTGAACGATTGGCCAGAAGCTAAAATTATTATTGTTACAAGCTTTATTGATGATGAAAAAGTATATCCGGCGATTGAGGCAGGTGCAGCTGGTTATTTGTTAAAAACTTCAACTGCGCATGAAATTGCGGATGCGATTCGGGCAACGCAAAGGGGAGAACGTGTGCTTGAACCGGAAGTGACAACAAAAATGGTCAATCGCATGACCAATAAAACCATCGAATTACACGAAGATCTAACGAATCGTGAACGTGAGGTATTGATGCTGATTTCACAGGGAAAAAGCAATCAAGAAATTGCTGACGAGCTCTTTATTACTTTGAAAACAGTAAAAACACATGTGTCTAATATCTTATCGAAGTTGGAAGTGGACGATCGAACACAAGCAGCGATTTATGCCTTCAAGCATAAATTAGTGAAGTAGGTTCCTTAAAGGAGAAAAAGAACATGAGACAAAATTATGCAATCATTGGATTAGGTCGTTTTGGTGGGAGTATTTGCCGAACTTTGATAGAATCAGGTCAAGAGGTTCTAGCAATTGATAACAATGAAGACCGTGTGAATGAATACATGAATATCGCAACGCATGCAGTTGTGGGGAATGCCCAAGATGAGATGATGTTAAGATCATTAGGAATTCGAAATTTTGACCATGTGATCGTGGCGATAGGTGAAGACATTCAGGCAAGTATTTTGGTTACCTTGATGGTAAAAGAAATGGGGGTACCTAAAGTTTTAGCGAAAGCTCAAAACGAATACCATGCTCGTGTCTTAGAAAAAATCGGTGCGGATCGTGTGGTCCATCCTGAACGGGATATGGGTGTCAGAATTGCTCATAATCTTGTTTCTAAGAATATCTTGGACTTTATTGAACTGTCAGATGAGTTTTCTTTGGCTGAGATTCGAGTAAACAATCCGCGTTTTTTCAACAAGTCATTGCTTGAATTGAATTTTCGTCAGAAGTTTGGTCTAACTGTAGTAGCGATCCGTCGTGGAGAAGGAAAAGTCGTAGTTTCACCGTCGGCAAGCGAAATAGTTAGAGAAAATGATAATCTACTGGTGATTGGGAATACCGACGAAGTAGATATGCTTGATGAAAAACTAAACGACTAGAGGTGTATAGGATGAAAGTGACGGTTACGGCAAAAGCATTGGACTGGTTTAAGCAAGAAGTAAAGATTCAACCAGAAATGGGCATTCGCTTTTTTGGAAAAATTTATGGAAATACACAAGTACATGATGGGTTTTCTGTAGGCATGTCTGTTGATCGACCAGAAAATCCACTATTCAAAGAAGAAATCGACGGAATTTTATTTTTTGCTGAAGAGAGTGACGATTGGTTTTTCAAGGGACTGGAAATGGTTGTTGATTACGATGAAAAATTGAACGAACCAAAATACTTGTTCTCCGAAGTTAAATAAACATTTAGAAAGCTGATTGCGTTCCTGCAATTTAGCTTTTTTGCTTTTTCAGTTTCATTTTTATGCTATAATTTTAAGAATCAGAAGGTTATCATTCATAGTGAATATTGAAAAAAGTTACTTCATATTGATTTGACTCATCATGAAAGAAGTCATTTGTTTCTATATGGAGAGAAGTCAACTTTTGTTATGAAGAGGAGCATCAGAAGGGAGAATTGAAGATGTTATCAATTGTTGTGCCTTGCTATAATGAAGAGGAATCACTCCCTTTTTTCTTAAAGGCGGTTGAGCAAAGATCTCGAGAAATTACACACTCGATTGAATATATTTTTGTCAACGATGGTTCCACTGATGCTACGTTGACTGTGCTGAAAGAGTTTCATCATCAATTACCAAAAAAGGTGAGATTTATTTCATTTTCAAGAAATTTTGGCAAAGAAGCTGCACTTTATGCAGGGCTTCAGGCAGCAAAAGGAGATCTTGTGACGGTGATGGATGCTGACCTTCAAGATCCTCCAGAATTACTGCCCAAAATGATCCAGATGATTGAGAACTCAGATATTGACTGTGTAGGTACTAGAAGATCCGATAGACAAGGTGAGCCGCCAGTACGTAGTTTTTTTGCTCGTCTTTTTTATAAGGTGATCAATAAGTATGGGGATACAGAAATGATTGATGGCGCCCGAGATTTTCGACTAATGACTCGTCAAATGGTTGATGCAATTTTGGATGTAACTGAGTACAATCGCTTTTCTAAAGGAATTTTTAGTTGGGTTGGTTTTAAGACAGAGTATCTATCTTATGAAAATCGAGAACGGGTAGCTGGAGAAACGACTTGGTCTTTTTGGAGCCTGTTTAAGTATTCAATCGATGGGTTGATCAACTTTTCAGATGCACCATTGACGATTGCCTCTTTTGTAGGTGCTTTTTCTTGTGTTGGAGCTGGAATTGCTTTGATTTTCATTGTCTTGAGGGCACTGATTTTTGGAGATCCAACGAGTGGCTGGCCTTCACTGGTCTCAGTTATTCTATTTGTAGGTGGTTTGCAGCTTTTGTGTCTAGGGATCATCGGAAAGTACATTGGCAAGATTTTCTTGGAGACAAAAAATCGACCGATCTATATCATAAAAGAAACTGAAAAAGATTTATTAGATAAAAAATTATAAAAAAGACCTAAAGAAAGCCGATAAATCAGCTTTCTTTAGGCATTTTTTAGTAACCTGATTTGATATTGACGATGTTTTTTGTCAATGATCCTTTTTCAGCAAATGCTTCAAAGTTGTCTATGAAAATCTGCATAAATGCTTTTTGGAAATGGGGCGTATAGCCCGAAAGATGTGGCGTGATCAGTACATTTTTCAATGTCCATAATGGATAATCCTTTGGAAGCGGCTCATCTTCGAAAACATCTAGTGCAGCAAAGCCTAGTTTTTCATCGACCAGTGACTGGTAGAGTGCTTCGGTATCGACACTGGCCCCACGACCAACATTGATGAAGGTGGCAGATTTTTTCATCACATCAAATAAATTTTTATTGTAGAGATGATAAGTATCCTCTGTCAGTGGCAGTATATTGATGACTACATCAGCTTTTTGTGCTTGATGTGCCAACTCTACCAAAGCATAGGTTTCGGAGAAATAGTCGATTTTCCGACCGTTAGTATTAATCCCAATCGAGGAGCATTGGAAAAAATCAAGAGATTTGGCTAAGCATTGACCAATTTTTCCAGTTCCCACAATAAGAATGCGCAGATCTTGTAAATTATTGATTGCTACATCCGGCTGCCACAGTGCTTCTTGCTGATTTTGCATGGCCTCAAAGATTCCACGACTTTTCATAAATAAGATGGCTAGCAAATGATCTGTGATCGATTGGGCGTGAATTCCTCTTGCATTGGACAAACGAACGCCGTAGGTTTCAAATTTTTCCAATGGTAGGGTGTCGACTCCTGCTGAAATCGATTGAACCCATTTTAAAGAAGAGCCGGCGATCAGCAGCTTCTTTTCCCAATCGTTGGACCAACCGATCGTGATTTCAACTTTGTTCCAGTCAAAATTACTGTCGATCTCATCAGCAGTAACAAAGTGATGGTTGGGAGAGATCTCTTTCATTTGCTGAATAAATTCTGCTCGAAAAGGTCTCGTTGCTAAGATATATTTTGTCATAGATTGAACCCCCTTTTCCTTTAGTCTAGCAAATTTTTCAAAAAAAAGACATTCCCAATTACGGAAATGTCATTCCTTCATTTGATCTTTTTTTACTGTTTGAGGAAAAATAAAAATGCTCGCCATTAAGATGAAGGTGCTTGCATCAAATGAAAAAGTAAAGAACTGAATCAGTGTAGTCATGCAAACAGGTAGGGTAATACATAATGCAAGAATTTTTAAGTTGTCCAAAAAGGAATAGTGGATCCTTAAGAAGCGACAATAGATATTAGCGAAAAGAGAACCGATTAACAGTGTAAAAATCACACTGATAAAAGAGGGATACAGTGCAACGATAAAAACAATTAAATAAATCCACCAAGGCATCTGGTTGTAAGAAAGCATTTCCCGTACTACACTGTCATCTAACTGATCCAATCCGTTTTCCTGATAAGAGAATTCTAATTGACTGCTGCCTAACAGTGAAGTAGTCAACTCATTTGCTGGTAGAGCAAGGACAATGGATTCAGGGAGCAGTCCGATACTGAATAAATTTCCCACCAAATCATTGGAAATATCTTCAGCAGTTCGATGACCTTCTGGATCAAATGTAAAAATAATAGAGTCTGTTTGATAGATAAAGCCTTCTCCTGGAGATTCAGTTGTCAGTCTCCCGTTTTGAATGCTGAAAGGAGGAATTTTTTCTGCGATCGTTTGGCCATCGGTCCGAATCTCTTGCATACCTTGAAAAACGTGTGTGACAAGGGGAATGGTTGAAAGAAAGCTCAATAAGATCAAATAGCCGATGATTTTTCCCAGCCCGACTTTTCTTGCTTCTTTTAATTGACTAAAATTAAAAAAAGAATATTTTGCTAATTGCATCAATGACATGATAAAATCCCTTCATATTGTAAATAAATTTTAATGCTAAGTCCTATTGTAGCAGAAGACAATTAGAAACAAAATAAGAAAAGCGCTAGATTTGAATTCTAAAGGAGTAAAAGCATGAATTTATTACAGAAATTTCGAAACGAACTCGAAAAAAGAAAGCTATGGGAAGTGTTTACTTACCTGTTTTTTGGCGTGTGTACAACGATCGTTAATATTGTTATTCATTTGATTTGTCTGGATATTTTGAACTTTCATTACATGGTAGCGACAGTGATTTCCTGGTTGGGAGCTGTATTGTTTGCTTTTGTCACGAATAAAAAATGGGTCTTTCATTCCAGCTCTAGTACAGCTTCTGAATGGTGGACAGAATTTTTGAGATTTATTTTTTATCGTCTGGTTTCCTTGGTTTTGGATATGGGAAGCATGTTTTTGATGATCGATCTATTGAAAATCGATGGCATGGTAGCGAAAGTTCTTACACAGATTCTAGTTGTGGTCGCCAATTATGTGTTCAGTAAATTCTTGATTTTTACCAAAGGAAATAAAAATAAATAAAAAACGAAGCAAATTTTTTGAAGAAAATCGTTTTCTCTGATACTCTTACAATATAAATAACATTTAGGAGGAATCTTTTTATGACTTACCAATTACCAGAATTACCATATGCTTATGATGCATTAGAACCACACATTGACACTGAGACAATGCACTTACATCATGACAAACATCATAACACGTATGTGACAAACTTGAATGCAGCAGTTGACAAGCATCCTGAACTAGCAAGTAAATCTGTAGAAGAATTAATTTCTGATTTAGCAGCGGTTCCTGAAGACATTCGTACAGCAGTACGTAATAATGGTGGTGGACATGCAAACCATACTTTATTCTGGGAAATCATGGCTCCTAATGCTGGCGGCGAACCTGTTGGAGAATTAAAAGCAGCGATCGATGAAAAATTCGGTAGCTTTGAAGAATTTAAAGCAGAATTCAAAACAGCAGCAACTGGACGTTTTGGTTCTGGTTGGGCTTGGTTAGCTTTGAATAATGGGATTTTAGAAGTAACTTCTACTCCTAACCAAGATTCACCATTAATGGATGGTCGTACTCCGATCGTTGGTTTAGACGTTTGGGAGCACGCTTACTACTTGAACTACAAAAACGTTCGTCCAGACTATATCGATGCATTCTGGAAATTAGTCAACTGGGAAAAAGCAAACGAATGGTACAACGCAGCAAAATAAGTTGATTTTTTGAAAGTCAGATAGTCGATCTATCTGGCTTTTTTTTCGTGACAATTTGAAAAAGGACTTCTATACTTAGTGATACAAGGAGTGGTAGAGATGTTGGAGAGAAAAAATGTGACAAGTGAGGAAGAAATCGATGCACTGCATGAAGTAGTCGTAAAGATTTGGCAAGAGGTTTTTACACCAATTATCGGTGAACAGCAAGTAGCCTATATGCTAGAAAATTATCAAGGAAAAGAGAATATTCGTCAGGAAATCGAGCAAGGTACCTGTTATTATTCATTGTATTATCAAGAAGAGCTCGTCGGATATACAGCCTATGAAGTGAAAAAGGATCATCTGTATCTGAGCAAAATTTATATCTCCGAAAGCTATCGTGGAAAAGGCTTGATGCGAGAAGTTTTTGACTGGTACGATCAATTGAGTAAGAATTTGGCTTTAAAACAGTATTTAAGAGTCAATCAGGGAAATAAGCAGGCGATTGATGTCTATCAAAAACGCGGGTTTAAATTGATGCGAGAAGATATTGCCGATATCGGTGAAGGCTATCAGATGGTCGATTATATATTTGAAAAAAACAGTTGATAACGTTTTCTATTTTGTTATAATAGTATCAACGGAAAAAATTCGTTATTTTAATATTTTGGAGGCTTTATCTATATGGAAAAAGGTACAGTGAAATGGTTCAACAATGAAAAAGGCTTTGGCTTTCTGACAGTTGAAGGTGGCGACGATGTATTTGTTCACTTTTCAGCGATCCAAGGCGACGGTTTTAAATCTTTAGAAGAAGGACAAGAAGTAGAATTCACAATCGTTGAAGGCGCTCGTGGTCCACAAGCTGCAGAAGTAACGAAACTGTAGTTCGATCGATTGAAAAAAATTTCAGTAGGAAGAAGACTTGGAGTAGATTCAAGTCTTTTTTGATGAATGAAGTTAGGATGGAGAGATTTATGCATTATCGAAAAAGGAAAAGAAGAAAATTTGTATGGATAAGCATGTTTCTAGTGGTAGCGATGCTTTCTTTTTTTACAATAACTAGATTCTATAGTCATTCGCATCCCTTGAGTAAGCATGTATTTTCCCATCGTGGTGCTTCTGGTGAAGAAATAGAACATACATTTGCAGCTTATGATTTGGCAATTCTATATGGATCAAAATATATAGAACAAGATCTTGTTACTTCAAAAGAGGGGACGTTGTTTGTATCTCATGATTTGTCTGCAAAAAAAATAACAGGTGTGGACTGATTGTTTTCAGAGATGTCAGATGATGAGATCCGAAATTTAAAAACAGAAGATGGTAGTCCGATACTTGGATTACAAGAAGTCTTCGATAAGTATGACAAATCAGTCACCTATGTTATTGAGCTAAAAGAAAATTCACTTCAAACTGAGTTGTTTGAAAAAATTATTATAGAAAACAATTTGGATGAAAGTACGATTGTACAGGCTTCGGATATTCAAACGTTAAAGGAATTAGAAGAAATATTTCCTCAGATGCCCAAACTATTATTAGTAAAAGAACAAGATGAACTAGACAAAAGTATTGATTATGATGAAGTAGATATTGTTTCGGTGAATAAGAAATTGATGAATAAAGAAAATGTAAAAAAAGTTCAGGAACAACATAAAAAATTCAATGTATGGACGTTAAATAGCACTGACGAAATAAAAGAAGCGATTCATTTGGGTGTAGATAGTTATTTTACAGATTATACAGCTAAGGCATTTATATTGGAAAAAGAAAATCGGTAAGCACATAGTTCCTTTTTTCGAGTATCCATCTATTATCGGAACTCGATATAAGCGTACTTAAATTCTGAGTAAAGCTATTAAAATCGACTATAATACTGACGTTTAAAAGAGTGCCTAGTGCAGAAAACTCTTTCTTTTGTTGCTATTTTTTTCTTTTTTTGTTATCTTCAATATATTAAAAAACGAATGAGGTTATAGTATGAAACGAGTAATTACCTATGGAACTTTCGATTTACTACATTACGGACATATCAACTTATTGCGTCGGGCAAAGGAACAGGGCGATTATTTGATCGTTGCTTTGTCAACAGATGAGTTTAACTGGAATGAGAAGCAAAAGAAATGCTATTTCTCTTATGAAAAACGCAAACATTTGCTGGAAGCGATTCGTTATGTAGATCTAGTCATTCCTGAAAATGGCTGGGATCAAAAAGTTTCTGACGTCAAAGAATATCATATCGACACCTTTGTTATGGGAGATGACTGGACAGGTAAATTTGATTTTGTTCAAGAAGAAACAGATGCGGAAGTCGTCTATCTATCCCGTACGCCGGAAATTTCTACCACACAAATCAAAAAAGATTTACAATTGAACGAAGAATAAGTCGAGGAGCTACTCGACTTTTTTAGTGTTTCGTTTAAATTTTTCTAATAGGAATGTTTCCTACAAAAAAATATGGTATTATAACTATGATTTTTTGTAATTGAAAAGCGTTTTAAGAATGGATGAATAAATTTGGAAAACAATCAAGTGAAAGTAAGAAGTACTTTGGTGACTAAAGAGTATGATCTTTATAAAAAGAAATCAGACAAAGTAAAAGCGCTATTTAAATTTTATCAGCGCAATGTACCACATTTCTGGGCTTTGAAGGGTGTTAGCTTTGAAGTAAAAGCTGGCGAATCGATTGGGATCATTGGAATCAATGGTTCAGGGAAATCTACCTTGTCAAATGTGATCAGCGGTATCATTCCGCCGACCTCTGGTACAATGGATGTCAATGGTGAAACGTCTATTATCTCGATCGGTGCTGGTTTGAAGTTTCAGCTTACTGGGTTAGAAAATATTCGATTGAAAGCTCTGATGTCTGGTATGACCAATAAAGAAATCGATGAAAAACTGGATGAGATCATTGCCTTTGCTGATTTGGGAGATTTTATCAATCAGCCAGTAAAAAGTTATTCTAGCGGGATGCGTTCTCGTTTGGGTTTTGCGATTGCCGTTCATAACAATCCAGATATTTTAGTTATCGATGAAGCCTTGTCCGTGGGAGATGAGACCTTCTACCAAAAATGTGTGGACAAGATTCTTGAATTTAAAAAACAAGGCAAGACGATTTTCTTTGTTAGTCATGCCTTGGGTCAAGTGGAGAAGCTCTGTGACAAAACGATTTGGATGCATTATGGTAGTTTGAGAATGTTTGGTCCAACCGCTGAAGTCATGAAAGAATACCGTGACTTTATCAGCTGGTTTAAAAAGCAATCTAAAAAAGACCAAAAAAGATACCAAGATGACCAAAAAGAAGCACAAAAATCATTTTCTTTGGAAAACTTAGGAAATGAAGTTGCTGCAGATTCAGAGCTGCAGGCTCAAAACCTTTCTGAGAAGGAAGTTGCCAAAAATCTGAACCGTACACCTCTTGGAGAAAAAATGACCGTACCGACAAAACTTCTATTGACAGGAGCTGTCGTGGCTACGATGTTTTGTTCGTTGGTCTCTTTTAGTGGGCGTTCAATCACTTATGCTATTCAGAATCCTGTAGAAGTGATTACTCAAGTGTTTAAATAAGAATTGATTTATCAATTCAGATAGAAAAGGAAGAGTTTTGTGAAAGAAATTGTTGCTGTGATTAAAGAACAGTTCCAGCATGTCGGAATGATCTTCCGCATGTCTAGTTATGAAGACAAAGCTACTTATCAAAGTCATTACTTAGGATTAGCTTGGCAGATCTTGAATCCTGCTATTCAAATAGGGATCTATTATTTAGTATTTGGGATTGGTGTCAATCAAGGCAGAGAGATCTCTGGTGTCCCATTTATCGTATGGATGTTGATCGGTATCACTGCCTGGTTTTATATCAACTCCTCTATTTTAGGTGCTTCTAACAGTATCCATCGCCAAGTAGGCATGGTTGCTAAAATGAAGTTTCCTGTTAGTGTATTGCCAACGATCAATATCGTTAGTAATCTGTCTTCATATTTTCCAATGGTAGCCATCGTTATCGGAACGGTCTTAGCTTTCGGTGTTACCCCTACATTGTATTGGCTACAATATATTTATTATTTTATCTGTATGATCGCCTTTTTATTTGCTTTCGGTTTATTGAATGCAACGATCACTGTCTTGATTCGGGACTATCACATTTTTTTACAGTCCGTTTTGCGACTGTTGTTCTATGTTTCTGGTCCAATCTGGGACATTCAAAATCGTAGTTTGCCGGTGTGGCTGGTTAAAATATTGCAACTGAATCCTGTGTATTATATTATCGAAGGTTTCCGTGATTCTTTCTTAAATCGAGCATGGTTTTGGGAAAAGACGACATATGGTCTGATTTTTTGGGGAATTGTGCTAATCCTGTTGATTTTGGGAAGTCACCTTCACATGAAATTTAGAGCAAAATTTGTAGATTACATTTAAGAGATGGGCAACCATCTCTTTTCATTTAGATTTCAGTAGTGTTAAGTTTCTGTAATAAAGCCTTCGTGATGTTGATACAGATACAAAGTTGTGGCAAAATTTAAACGATTACTCTTAGGATAAGATAGGATGAGGTGCAAAATGCGTTTATACCAAAAAATCATCATCGGTATATTGAGTTTGGCTGCAGTTGCCGTAATCGGTTTGACCTTTTACGGAATGAAAGCTTTAGATGAAGTCAATGATGTAGTAAACAATATCAATCAATTGGCAAATAGAGAAACGAAAAAAAGAGAGGTTGCTGTGAGTATTGAAGACCGCGAACCTTTCTCCATTTTATTATTAGGTACAGATGTAGGAGCACTTGGAAGAACCGGTCAAGGTCGTTCTGACAGTATGATGGTTGTAACAGTCAATCCTAAGAAGCAACAGTCAACCATCGTTAGTTTGGATCGCGACATCATGGCAGATATGCTGGATGGCGGAACATTCGACAAGTTGAACCATGCCTATGCCTTTGGTGGTGTGGAGCTGTCAATGGATGCTGTCGAGAAGCTACTGGACATACCGATCGATCACTACGTTATCTTGAACATGCAGGGACTAAGTGACCTGATTGATGCCGTGGACGGCATTGATGTAGACAATCAGATCGATTTCACTTTGGAAGGTGTCCACGTTCCCTTCGGACAAATTACTTTAGATGGTAAGACCGGTCTAGCTTATGCTAGAATGAGAAAAGATGATCCCGACGGAGATATTGGTCGTCAAAGACGCCAACGTGAAGTCGTCACAAAAGTGATCGAAAAAGTATTGAGTGTTGACGGTGTCAGCAATTATCAAAACATCCTGAAAGCAGTTGAAAAAAATTCTAAGACGGATTTGACCTGGGATCAAATGTTGGATATCGCAACCAATTATTATCCAGCCTTTAATAATATCGAACAGGAACAGTTGGAAGGAAATGGCCAATTGATCAATGAAATCTATTATCAGATTTTAGGTATCAACGAACTGTTGGATGTTCAGAATTTGTTAAAGGAACAACTGGAAATGCCGACGAGTGAAACACTTGAAATTGATCCACAATACGAATATTCATACAATGGATTCATAGGTAATCAATTTTATGATGATTCGAATACACAAGAAGTATATGTTTCCGGGGATACTGATCCGGATGACGACTATTAAAACGATCTTCGGATCGTTTTTTAGTTTTCCACAAAAAAATGTCAAAAAAAATGTTTCACGAGAGATGTAAGAAAGTTCCTTTTGTAAATGTTGTTAAATCATGTTTTGTGTATTTTTTGTAAAGATGTAAAAAATAAATGTGAAACAATTGCGTATTTTAAGAGATGAGCATTGTTCAAGAGGACTAGTAATAAAATACCTTCAATGTTTCGCAGGAAATTTTCTCGAATGTGAAGTGGTACTATGTAAAGCTAAGGGTCAATTGCAACAAGAGGTTTTATAAGGATTTCTTTATTTCGTCTTTTTTCCTGTTTTAATTTGATTTTTTTGGTAAAATAAGACAGTAGTTCTAGTATATGGAAGGAATGTCAACATGCAAAAACTCAAAAAGTTTCTCCCTAAAAAAAATCAAGCCGAACCAACGGCTCCAACAGATAAACATAACCGAAAATCTCATGTCCCTTTTCGATTGAATCTTTTATTTTTTGTCATCTTTGGTTTGTTTGTAACACTGATCGCTCAATTAGGTTCGTTGCAGATCATCGACAACCAACAATTCGAGCAGCAATTAAAAGCAGCCTCTGTATTCAAGATCCAAGGAAGTACTCCCCGTGGACAGATTTACGACACAAACGGTGAGCCACTAGTGGAAAATGTTTCTAATGCTGCGATCACCTTTACGCGTGGATATCAGATGGCTGCCAAAGATCTTTTACAAACAGCGCAACGACTGAATGATTTGATCGAGATTGAAGTTGATGAAAAATTGACTGAACGAGATTTGAAAGATTATTGGTTAGCTGACCCAGACCATTTAGCAGCAGCGCAAGAATTGCTGACAGATGAAGAAAAACAGGCAGGCAGCTCTCAGGAGTATGCGTATTTAGTTGAAAAAGTGACAGATGAACAGATTGCTTTTGATCAAGAAGATTTGAAGGCTGCTACTTTATTCAAACGATTGAATAGTGCGCAGCAGCTGACGACCGTCTTCGTTAAAAACGAAGGGGTAACGGACCGAGAATTAGCTGTCGTATCAGAGCGAGGCAAGGAGCTTCCAGGCATATCCACAGGCATGGACTGGGACAGAAACGTCGTAACAGATGTAAATGCTATCCAAACATTGATTGGTCGAGTATCTAAAGATGGTCTCCAAGCTGATAATGCGCAAGAATATTTGGATAAGGGCTATGCTTACAATGACCGTATCGGAACAAGTTTTTTAGAGAAACAGTACGAGGAGATCTTGCAAGGAGTTAAATCAGAGCAAGAGATCACCGTCAATCAAAACGGAAACATCGAAAGCCAAAAAGAGGTCTTTTCTGGTGAAAAGGGCGACAATCTAGTCTTGACGATCGATTCGGAGTTTCAACAAAAAGTTGATGATATCGTCAAAAACGTTTATCAAAACTTGATTGATGTCGGAGCAGCCGAATATTCTCCGGGAGTATATGTCGTAGCGATGAATCCCAAGACTGGTGCCATTATCGCCATGTCAGGCTACTATCATGACATTGAGACTAATGAGCTTTCAGATAATGTTATCGGTACGTATCAACATGCTTTTGAGCCGGGCTCAGTGATGAAGGCTGGAACCTTAACAGCTGGCTGGGAGAGTGGCGTCCTTCAAGGAAATCAAGAGTTGTATGATCAACCAATCTACTTGCAGGGGTCAAATCCGAAAGCTTCGATTTTCAATAGACAAGGCTATAATAATCGCAATCTAACAGCAACCAAATCTTTGGAAATCTCTTCCAACTCCTACATGATTCAAGTTGGATTGAAAATGTTAGGCATCGATTATGATGGCAAGGCGTTGAATATGCCAAGTGTAACGAGACAAGCAGAGGTTTATCAACAAATTCGCGATGCCTATGCCTCTTACGGTATGGGAGTAAAAACCGGCATTGATTTGCCGGATGAAGCGACCGGATTACGACCGGATGTTTCTGAGTTGTCCGATGAAAACTTTGATGCTGCCAAGATCCTCGATTTGACTTTTGGGCAGTTTGATACGTATACAGCGATGCAGCTAGCTCAATATGTGGCGACGATCGCTAATGATGGAAAGCGAGTTCAGCCTCACCTGGTTGAAGGGATCTATGGCAATGATGATCATGGAAATCTTGGTGAATTGAAGGAAGAATTCGGTCCAAATGTATTGAATGAAGTCAATATTTCTGAAGAAAATATGAATATTATTCAACAGGGATTCTATGATGTTGTTCATGGTAGTGACGCCTTCACTACTGGACGGGCTTTACAAAATACCAAAATCGACTTGGCTGCAAAAACGGGTACCGCTGAAGGGGTAGTCTATGACGACGGCAAGGCGATCGACGTAGACAGTCGTAATTTGGTTTCCTATGGTCCTTATTCAGATCCGGAGATTGCTTTGGCTGTGGTAGTTCCTCAAATCTCTACAGGGCATCGCGTGTCGCCAAACACCGAGTTGACACGTCAAATCATGAACGCCTACTATGATACTTTTATGGCAGATCGTTAAAAAATAAATACCGTTGACCAACTTGAAAGAAGATGTTGGCAACGGTATTTTTGTGTTACAATAGCGAAAGGAAATGGAGGAGATCCTGTGAAGGAATTAAAGATAAGCGAGCTGACAAAAACCTATGGAGAGAAGACGCTTTTTGATCAGATTTCCTTTTTGATTCACGAACGAGACCGTATCGGATTGATCGGTGTCAATGGTACGGGAAAAACGAGTTTACTGTCGATCCTGTCTGGGAACGAAGGCGGAGATGGAGACAAGCAGACAGTTTTTTATCCGAGTGATTATCGGATTGGTTATTTGTCTCAAGCAGCAAATTTCGATCCGCAGCAAACCGTTCTAGAAACCGTCTTTCAAGGAGAAAGCGAGCAGCTGAGAACAGTCAAACGCTATGAACAAGCGTTGTTTCAATTAGAAATAAATGGAGAAGATCCATCTGTACAAAAAGAATATACATTGGCAGAAGAAGCAATGAATGAAAAAGATGCCTGGCTGACCGACACGAATGCCAAAATCATTTTGCAGAAGCTGGGGATCGATCAGCTGGACAAACCGATGGCTGAGTTATCGGGCGGGCAGCAAAAAAGAGTAGGACTTGCACAAATACTGATCGACGAACCGGATCTACTGCTTTTAGATGAACCGACCAACCACTTGGACTATCAAGCAATCCAGTGGCTGGAAGGATATCTCAAGCACTATCGTGGCGCCCTTCTTATGGTTACCCATGACCGATATTTTCTGGATCGTGTCACCAATCGCATTTTTGAATTGTCCTTTGGAAAGCTCCACGAATATCAAGGGAATTACGAAGCTTATGTTTTGCAACGTGCAGAAAGAGAACGTGTCGAAAATGAGCAGGAACAAAAACGCAAACAACTTTATAAGCAGGAACTAGAATGGATGCGTGCGGGTGTAAAAGCAAGAACGACTAAACAACAAGCCAGAATTGGTCGTTTTGAAGATTTGAAAGAAAATCTTCACCAAGTGCAAAGTAGTGGAGAAGTAGAGATCGATATTGCGACCAAGCGCTTAGGAAAAAAAGTCCTTGAAATAAAAGAAGGTGTCTATTTCATTGAGGGTCAGTGCATTTTGGATCACTTTGATCTTCTGATTCAATCACGAGAACGGTTGGGGATCACTGGAGAAAATGGTGCTGGAAAATCGACCTTGCTTAATCTGCTGTCTGGTCGTTTGGAATTGGAGAGTGGCGAATTGATCACTGGGGAAACTGTCCGCTTGGCCTATTATACACAGCAGAATGAAGAGATGGATCCTGAGCAGCGAATGATCGCCTATTTACAAGAGGCTGCTGAAGAAGTTCGTCGCAGTGATGGTTCTCAGATTAGTGTAGCTGAGATGCTGGAACGTTTCTTATTTCCACGTTTTATGCATGGAACAAAGATCGGTAAACTTTCTGGTGGTGAGAAACGTCGGCTGTTTTTGTTGAAGCTGTTAATCGGGCAACCCAATGTTTTATTGTTAGATGAACCGACCAACGATCTAGATATTGATACACTGACTGTTTTGGAAGATTATCTGCATTCTTTTCCGGGAGCAGTTATTACGGTTTCCCATGACCGCTATTTCTTGGACAAAGCTGCTGAAAAGCTGTTGATCTTTAAAGGTCAAGGAAGCATTGACAGTTACTTTGGTTCGATCAATGATTATCTGTCACAGCAGTCAAAAGAGCCAACAGTGATCAAAGAAAAAGTGACAGAAAAGCAACCGGAAAAGAAAGAAAAGAAAAAGCTAAGTTACATGGAGAAAAAAGAGTGGGAAACGATTGAAGAGGAGATCGCTGAACTGGAAGAAAAAATCACCGTTCTTACTGAAGAAATGAATCATCAGGGAGACAACTTTACAAAATTACAAGAATTGCAAAAAGAAGTCAGCCAAGCCGAAGAAGCATTAGATGAAAAGCTTGAGCGTTGGGAATACTTGAGTGAATTTGCAGAAGGTTAAGGAGGAAACGAATAAATGGAACAAGCGTACCTTGATTTAGGAAGACTGATTTTGGAAGAAGGAAATCAGAAAGGGGACCGTACTGGAACCGGAACTAAGAGTATCTTTGGACATCAAATGCGTTTTGATTTAAGTCAGGGATTTCCGTTATTAACGACAAAAAGAGTTCCTTTTGGATTGATCAAAAGTGAATTGTTGTGGTTTTTAAAAGGGGACACCAATATTCGTTACTTACTCCAACATAAGAATCATATTTGGGATGAATGGGCGTTTGAACGCTATGTCCAAAGTGAGGATTACCAAGGACCGGACATGACAGATTTTGGCCGTCGTTGTCTGGTAGATTCAGACTTCAATGAGGTGTATCAAGAAGAGCTTAACAAATTCTGCCAGCAGATCGTTGAAGACGAAGCTTTTGCAGAGCAACACGGTGATCTTGGTAAAGTGTATGGGTATCAATGGCGTCACTGGGAAAAAGCAAAAGGTGGTTTTATTGATCAGATTCAGGAAATCATCGAGATGATCAAAACAACACCTGATTCTCGTCGATTGATTGTTTCAGCTTGGAATCCTGAAGACGTGCCGACCATGGCCTTGCCTCCTTGTCATACAATGTTTCAATTTTATGTAAATGACGGCAAGTTGAGCTGTCAGCTTTATCAGAGAAGCGCGGATGTTTTTTTGGGGGTTCCATTTAATATTGCTAGTTATGCGTTGCTGACGCATTTGATTGCTCATGAAACTGGTTTACAGGTAGGCGATTTTGTCCATACTTTGGGGGATGCTCACTTATACAACAACCATTTTGAGCAAATGGAGGAACAGTTGTCCCGTGACGTTCGACCAGCACCAAAATTGGTCTTAAATCATGAGAAGCAATCGATTTTTGATTTTGAAATGGAAGATATCGGCTTGGAGGGGTATGATCCTCATCCAACAATCAAAGCACCGATCGCAGTATAGAGGAGGAAAACGAAATGTTGACAGCCATTTGGGCGCAAGACAAAACAGGTTTGATCGGTAAAGACGGACGTCTGCCATGGTACCTACCAGCAGATCTAAAATTCTTCAAAGAGACGACAGTCGGACAGACAATCGTGATGGGAAGAAAGACCTTTGAAGGTATGGGAAAAAGACCGCTTCCTAACCGTCAGACGATCGTATTGACTCGAGACAAGGCTTACCAAAGCGAAGGTATCTTAGTTTTGCATACGATAGAAGACGTGCTGGCTTATGCCGAACAACAAGCGACACCAGTATTTATTACTGGAGGAGCGATGATCTATCAGGATTTTTTGCCTTATTGTCAGCAGTTGTATCGAACAGTGATCGAGGAGTCCTTTGAAGGAGATACCTATTTCCCAGAAGTTGATTGGGAGCAATGGATGCTTTCAGAGACTGATGAAGGAATCATTGATGAAAAAAATCGCCATCCTTACCGTTTTGAAAACTATCTTCGTAAATAGAGAAAGATCCAAACAATCACAAAGGCTCGCAAGTGAGCTATTGTGATCGTTTGGATCTTTGTTTTTATTTGATTTTGCTACAGGTGCTCACGTATAGAGCAAGACGGAGAAGTACATCAGACCTGCACCTAACATTACGAATAGATGCCAGACGACATGCATGAAGCGAACGTCTTTCAATCCGTAGAACAAGGCTCCTACTGTATAGGAAACACCGCCGCCTGCTAAAAGCCCTGTTCCCCAAACACCGAGAGAATCTATCAAAGGCTTGAAAGCTAATACGCATAACCAACCCATGACGATATAAATAAGGGTGGAGATTTTTGATACCGTTTCTTTTCGATGGAGGGTCACTGATTTATAAATGACACCACTGATGGCAAGCAACCAGATACTTACAAAGAGAGTCCATCCCATCCAGCCTCGAATGCTAAGTAAACAAAAAGGGGTGTAACTTCCGGCAATCAGTAGAAAGATCGAGGCATGGTCAAACACTTGGAAAACCTTTTTTGCCCGAGTGAAAATCAGGCTATGGAACAAGGTAGAAAATAAAAAAAGTAAAATCATTGTTGAACCGTAGATAGCGTATGAAACGACATGCATGGCTGAGCCAAGACGAGCGCCCTTGACCAACAAAATCACTAGCCCTGCAATACTCAATCCGCAGCCGAGCCCATGGGTCACAGCATTTAGTACCTCATTGACAATTAGATATTTTCTAGTAAATTTGGAAGTTTCCATTAAGTGCTCCTCTTTTCGTTTGGAAATAGATGAAAAATCAATTTCTCTCTGTTATACTTAAATATAAGAAATGGTTCAGTGTTATTCTAACACGAAATAGGACCAGTGTTAAAGAGAGAGTGATAGAAGAATGGGAAATCTTAAGATAGTTACTGATTCATCTTGTACAATGAAAAAAAGTGTGAGAGATCGCTTGAATATACATGTCGTTCCATTGTCTGTAATGATCGACGGTATGGTTTATCCAGATACGGATGATCTGACTGGTGAAAAATTTATGGAAATGATGGCTGAATCAAAGGAACTACCAAAGACCAGTCAGCCACCAATTGGTGAATTTGCCGCACTTTATGATGAACTTGGAAAAGATGGCAGTGAGATTTTATCTATTCATATGACAAAGGCATTGAGCGGGACAGTCGAGGCTGCTAGACAAGCGAGTAACCTTTCTAAAAGTAGTGTGACTGTGATCGATTCAGATATGACAGACCAGGCGTTGTCCTTTGCTGTGATTCGAGCAGCAGAACTAGCACGGGAAGGCAAAAGTTTGGACGAGGTTCTGCCAGTAGTAGAAAATCTTTTAAAAAATACGAAGCTGTTCATTGGTCTTTCTACCTTGGAAAACTTGGTGAAGGGTGGACGGATCAGTCGAGCAAAGGGAATGCTATCCAGCATTCTCAACATGCGTGTAATCATGGAGCTGAAAAATGCAGAACTGTTGCCAGTGGTCAAAGGACGGGGGCCAAAGACTTTTAATAAATGGTTCCAAGAGTTAAAAACAGAATTGAAAAATAATCCGACGATCCAAAAAATAGGTATTTCCTATGCAGGCGGTATAGAACAGTCGGAGAAGTTCAAGGCAGAGTTACAGGAGATCTTTCCTAAGATGGAAATTTGTGTGCTCCATACGACACCGATCATTGCTACACACACTGGTGAAGGTGCTTTTGCGATCATGTACTATTCAGAATAAGCTAATAGGACTGGATGTTGAGGATTTCTTCAAGCATCCAGTTTTTGTTTGAACTGCCTAATGGAATTTGTAGGAGTGAAACTCACAGTTGGTCTCTTTAGGAATCCTTCTCGTGTTACCGAACAGCCAGGAGCTTTCCAAAAAGTCTTTAAAGAGATCTTTTGGCTCAGGCAGATTTTCGAACAAAAAGATAGAAATTTCGTTGCTTTTATTTTTTTTACTGAACCACATAAAAACTAGCTTAAGTAAAAAATAAGTTTCAGGAAAGCTCAGTATGTTTTTTTTCTTTTTTCTGATAGAATAGCATGTAAACGAAAAATTAGGAGGGGGAAGTAATATGAAGCTTGAAAAAATACTAGGCACTTTGTTTGGTATTGCCTTGCTCGCTTTCTTGACTTTTTTGATTCTTCATCAAAGTTTTCCAAAAGCATCCCCTCGTTTAGAGATTGTTTCAGAAACAAGCACAAACAAAAACAAAGAATCTATCCGTTATGCCGCTCTGGGTGATTCCTTGACAGAAGGTGTTGGGGACGCAACGAATCGAGGAGGATTTGTCTCGCTAGTTTCCAATTCCCTGCAGGAAGAATTTTCTCTAACGAGTGTAGAGGTAGAAAATTACGGTGTTGCTGGAGAAAGAAGTGACCAGATTTTAAAAAGGTTGGAAGAAGGAAATGAAATCCAAAACAATATGCAAAAAGCCGATATCATTACCTTGACAGTGGGCGGAAACGACTTGATGAAAGTGATTCGTAGCAATTTGTTTGGTTTATCTGTAGAGTCTTTTAAAAAACCTTTGAAAAAATATCAGAAAAACCTGACCGAGATTTTGACAGACATTCAAGACTTGAATCCCAAAGCACCGATTTATGTACTTGGAGTGTATAATCCTTTTTATGTGAACTTTCCGGAGATCACCGATATGGAAACAATCGTTGATAACTGGAATGATGGCACTAAAGAAGTCATTGACCAAATGGAGCACATCTACTTTGTTCCAATCAATGAAGTAATCTCAAGAGGACTGGGTCAACCAGCGATTGTTGCTTCAGAAGAAGAGACGACATCTTCTAATGAGGAAAGTAATGATCTAAATATAGTGAAAAACAACCTACTTTACGACAAGGATAAATTTCATCCAAACACTATTGGGTATCAACTGATGGCCAATGAAGTGAAAACGACCATTGCTCGTACACAAAAAGAATGGTTGCCAAAGGAGAATGAATAGAATGGAAGAAAAAGAGACGACAAAAAAAGCGTCCAAACGCTTTTCCTTTGCCCAACTGAATAAATGGAAAGTTGCTTTTTTTGCCCTGATTGCAATTGTGATTGGTAGTGGTATTTTCTTATTCACTCGAATCACAGAAAAAAGAGAGCTGGTCCAAGCTGAAATTCCAGCACTAGTAAACCGTGAAGGAAGTCCTGTCCTGAATATTCGCAGTAATAAGGAACAAATCAATGCCTTGATTGCTTTTTATTTGGATGAATACCAGAAGGATTCGGATGTTCAATATGACTTTGTTTTGGAGAATGAAGCACTTTTAACAGGTGAATTTAAGATTTTAGGGTTTCCAGTGACATTTTATCTTTATTTTGATCCTTATGTGATGGATAATGGGAATGTACAACTAAAAGCAACGAGCTTATCGATTGGAACGCTGGGTGTTCCGATCAATGAAGTGATGAAAATGATTCAACGCAATCAGTCATTGCCAGAATGGATCGAGATCGATCCAAAGGAGGAAACTGTCATGATTCGTTTAGATCAGTTTCGCATGCAAAATGGTTTATTTATCAAAGCCGATAAAATTAATTTGATCGATGACGAGATTCAAGTGAGCTTGTATTTGCCTGAATCCGAGAAGGAGTGAGAAAATGATGGAACGAGCGATTTTTGCTGGAGGTTGTTTTTGGTGTATGATTCAACCCTTTGATGAGTTACCGGGGATCCATTCTGTAATGTCCGGCTATACGGGAGGACACGTGGAGAATCCAACTTATGAACAGGTTAGCAGCCATACGACCGGTCATACAGAAGCAATAGAAATAATTTTTGATCCAGAATTGATTTCATACAAGGATTTAGTAGAGCTCTACTGGCAGCAAACAGATCCCACAGATGCATTTGGGCAGTTTGAAGACCGTGGTGACAACTACCGTCCAGTGATTTATTACTTTAGCGAGGAACAAAAGAGAATCGCTGAAGAGAGCAAACAAGCGCTTCAGGAATCAGGCCGTTTTGACAAACCAATCGTTACGACGATTGAACCGGCAGAAACCTTTTATCTTGCTGAGCGTTATCATCAAGACTACTACAAAAAGAACCCTGCGAACTTTGAGCGCAATCATGCTAGAAGAGCAGCGTTCTTAAAAGAAAATTGGTGAGTTGAAAATGAGAAGAAGTTTTTATCATTATTTGATGACACTTAAAGGACCTAGTCATATCGATGAGGAGCAGATATTTGCCACTCATGCGAGCCATGATATCCAGTTTCCGAAGCATACAGATGATTACGAAGAGGTCTCCAGTTATCTGGAGTTGAACGTTGATTATTTAGAGAACATGGATCTTTTTGATCGAATTTGGGAGAAATATCAAGACAACAATCGTTAAAAAGTCTAGCCGGAAGATAGGATAGAGGTCTCAGCAGACTTTTGCACTATCTTCTTTTTGATTGTGGTATGATGCTAGAAAGAAGAAAAATGGCTAGTATTTAGTTTGGAGGGAAACAATGGAGAAAAAACAAGTGCCTTTCCATAGATATATTGTTTCATTGATTTGTGTCGCTATTATTTCTGGTGGAGCAGTCCATATTAGCCAAAGCAATCCTAGATTGGCTTCTGAATCACAAGGGACAGGCAATGATGAGTTAGACAAAGTCCATGCACTATATCAGACACTTCAAGAGAGTTATTATGAAGATGTAGATAAAGACGCCTTGATCGAAGGGGCCCTCAAAGGAATGACGGAGGCTTTGGATGATCCCTATACGACCTATTTAGGTAAGGAGGAAGCAGAAGAACTTTCTGGTTCCCTTTCAGATAGCTTTGAAGGCATCGGAGCGACCTTGACAATGATCGATGGCCTGCCCGAAGTTGCACAGGCACCAGTGAAGGACAGTCCAGCTGAGAAAGCTGGTTTGAGATTGCACGATCAGATCTTAAAGGTCGATGGAGATGAAACCTTTGGAAGAGAATTGACCGAGATCGTACAGACGATTCGTGGAGAGAAGGGAACTGTTGTCAACTTGACGATCAAAAGGGCTGAAGAAACCTTTGATATAGCAATCACTCGAGGAACAATCCCAATTGCTTCTTTGCATGCGGAGATGGATGAGAATCAGGAAGTCGGAAAGATTCAAATCTCAAGCTTTAACGAAAGCACAGCCAAGGAATTGCGAGAAGCGATCGAAAAATTAAGAGAGGACGGCGCCTCTTCCTTTGTGATCGATCTCAGACAAAATCCAGGTGGTTATCTGAATCAGGTAGAAGTCATGGCAAGCATGTTTTTAGAAGATGGTCAGACGATTGTTCAATTTTCAACCAATGATCAGATCACGGGAGAAAGTAAAGCTTCTAAAGAACTAGACGGTGGTTTTAAAGTGACCGAGCCTGTCGTTGTGTTAGTAGATGGTGGCAGTGCCTCTGCTTCTGAAATTTTTGCAGCCGCATTGAAAGATTCTGCTGATGTTCCAATTATAGGAACACAGACTTTTGGAAAGGGGACGGTTCAATCAGTGAGTGGTTTTGGCGATCAAAGCGAGTTGAAAATGACTGTTCAGAAATGGTTGACACCCAATGGTGACTGGATCAATGAAAAAGGTCTTGAACCAACTGTAGCGGTTGATTTTCCTGAGTATGCGTATCTGCCTCCGCTTCCAAGAGGTATTACTTTAAAACGTGGGGATGCATCAACGTCTGTTAAAAATCTCAATGCTTTTCTTCAGGCATTAGGTTATGATACAGAAGGTGAGCATTTTGATGAAATAACAGAAGAAGCTGTCAAAGATTTACAGGCAAAAGAAGAAGTAGAAGTAACTGGGCAAGTAAATGACGAAACAGCAACTTTGATCGAAATAAAAATCACTGAGGAACTTCGTCAAACCGATCAAATGTATCAAAAAGCAGTCGAAACATTAATGAAAGAGTATCAATGATGAAACTAGATGAACTAAAAGACAAAAAAAACAGCTTGATCGAATATTTTTGGATGATTCTCAAATATACTTTTTTAGCAGGTGGAATAGCATTATTGATTAGAGGGTTTTTACTGATCCCTGTCCCCGTGGAAGGAAACTCGATGGAGGAAACTTTGCAGCAGGGAGATATGGTTTTAGTAGAAAAAATTTCTGAGATTGACCGTTTTGATGTTATCGTTTTTCAATTGGCAGATGGAACAAATTACATCAAACGCGTGATTGGATTGCCTGGTGATACGTTATATTATGAGGATGATCAATTGTATGTCAACGGTGAAAAAATTGACGAACCTTTTCTCGCCACTGGACAAGAGGATACAATGATTCCATTTACTTATGATTTTACCTTTGAGGAATTAATGGGGGTAGAAAAATTAGGAAAAGATAGTTATTTTGTGATGGGAGATAACCGAAGATTGTCTAAAGACAGCCGTTCATTCGGCGCCATTTCAAAAGAAGACATCCTAGGGAAAGCATGTGTCGTCTATTATCCTTTTTCTCATATCAAACTTATTTAGAGATCTCCAGCTTTATGGCTGGAGATTTTTTCATGCAACAATAGAAAAAGCATGCAATTTTTATGCAACCGGTTTCGCTGGGCTCCACTTTATGTTATTCTGAGTAAAAAGAAAAGAGGGATCGTGTGAAAAAATGTTTGTATAGTTTTCTTGTTTTAAGTTTATGGACTTTGACAGGATGTCAGTTGAATACAAAAGATACATCGTCAGCAAATAGTGAAACTTCTCAAGTAGATACAGATCTGTATCGCAACTTTTATCAAATTTTTGTGGGAAGTTTTTATGATAGTGATGGTGACGGTAGTGGTGATTTAGCTGGAATCACTGAGAAGCTGGATTATTTGAATACAGGAAAGGCAGATTCTACAGATGATTTGAAAGTCAATGGTATTTGGCTGACACCTGTAATGCCTTCGCCCAGTTATCATAAATACGATGTGGTCGATTACTATGATATTGATCCAGTATTTGGAACAATGTCTGATTTTGAACAATTGATCGAAGAAGCAGATCAAAGAGGTATTGGTGTTATTATCGATTTGGTGATCAATCATACATCCAGTGAACACCCTTGGTTCCAAGCAGCATTAGCCAGTTTTGGAGAAGATGCAACTGAGGAACAGCAAAACTATCGGGAGTATTATCATTTTTCTGAAGTATCGCAAGCAGGCTATACGAAATTAGGTAATGGCTGGTATTATGAAAGCCAGTTTTGGTCAGGGATGCCTGACTTAAATCTAGATAATCCAGATGTTCGCAATGAAATCGAAAAAATGAGCCACTTTTGGCTAGATAAAGGTATAGCTGGATTTCGTTTAGATGCAACTAGTCATTTTTTTGAAAATGATGTACAGAAAAATGTTGAATTTTTACACTGGTTTACAAATATGGTTAAAGAGTATAAAGAAGACGCATATCTTGTAGGGGAAGCGTGGGAAGATGGAACAATCATTGAAGAATTTTATGGCAGTGGATTGGATAGTTTCTTTGATTTTCCTTTCTCTCAGGGAAGCGGTACTGGAGTGATTACAGAAGCAGTGAAAGGGCAAAACGGCAAACTTCTAGGTGTTCGTGCCACAATGTGGGACGAAAAAATAAAAGTTAAAAATGCAGAAGCGATCGATGCGGTGTTTTTGTCAAATCATGACAATAACCGCTCTGCGGAAATGTTTGATACGTTGGAACAGAAAAAAATGGCTGCAAATGCGTACTTGTTATTACCTGGCAATCCATTTATCTATTATGGTGAGGAAATCGGCATGACAGGAAGTGGGATCGATGAAAATAAACGGTTGCCAATGATGTTCACTATTTCTGAAGAAGGACAACCAGATCCTCCTGAAAATGCTACAGTCATGAGTGAAACAGATGGTGGAACGGTAGAAGAACAATTACAAGATGAACAGTCGCTTCTGCGTTGGTATCAGCAAATATTGAGAGTGAAAAACAATTATCCAGTTATCGGACGTGGTGAAGTGACTTTACTTCCATCAGCTGAACGCAGCATTGCTTTGTTCAGCTACAAGGATGACGATCAGGAAGTGTTGGTCCTGCACAATTTGGCGGAAGAAGAAATCAAACTAGAGTTACCGGATGAATACAAGCAGTTTACTATCGTTGAACAACTGTCTGTTTTAGGAGAAAAAGGTAAATTAAAGAAACAATCAGTTAAGATTCCAGGTATGACTACGCTAATTATATCAGAATGAAAAAAACGCGCTGAAAGCCATTTTTTGCTTTCAGCGCGTTTTTAAATATAATTTTTGATAGGCGCAAATGTTTTACGATGAATAGGCGTGATGCCGTGTGCAGCCAACCCCTCCAGATGCACTTTTGTTCCGTACCCCGCATTTTTATCAAAACCATAATACGGATAGCTTTTATGGTAGTCTTTCATCATTTGATCTCGATAGACTTTTGCAATAATGCTGGCAGCTGCAATTGAGATTGAACGGGCATCTCCTTTAATGATTTTTTCCTGTGGGATATCTATGTCCAGATGCATCGCATCAATCAATAAGTGCTCTGGTCGAGGAGAAAGTTGATTGACAGCCTGGATCATTGCCTGTTTGCTCGCCTGATAAATATTGATTCGATCGATTTCTTCTGGAGATATGATGCCAATACCGATCGAAAGAGCATGGATCTTGATTTCTCGTGCTAGTTCAACGCGTTTCTTGTCGGATAATTGTTTGGAGTCATTTAGACCAAGAATCTCATGATCTTTAGGTAAAATAACAGCAGCAGCGACAACAGGACCAGCAAGAGGGCCACGGCCAACTTCATCAATACCTGCGATCAGATAGCGACCCTGAGCATGACAGTGACGTTCAAATTCTTGCATTTGTTGATATTTTTCTTTGATTTTTCGTTCTTTCTCCAAACGTTTTTCAAGCTGGATCAAAAGTTTTTGGACACCTTGACGGCTGTCTTCGCGTAATGAAATAACATAGATATCTTTCAGGGAAGAAACATTTAACAGCTTGTCTTTAATCACAGCAATCGATTCAGGTTTCATCTGACACCACTCCAATTTCTTCATAGCGGTCCAAAGTATAACGACCTAGTTTTCCTTGACGAATATCATGGATCACTCGTTCACTTCCTCGAGCATAATCATCTCGAAATCCTTGTTTTTCAGTGATTTTCATCAGCATTTCAGGAGCTAAGAATGCTATTTCTTGTTCATTCAGTCCATAACGCTTGCTTAATTGTGATGGATAGTAGCGGGCAAAATAATCTAACCCAAAGATTGCAATATCATCCAGATGCAACAGCTGGTCTTTGATCGCACCTGTCAATGCAAGTTTTTTACCAATCTCCTGATCTTCAAATTTAGGCCATAAAATTCCTGGTGTATCTAATAATTCTAGTTCTGTTCCATACCGCAGCCATTGCTGTCCTTTGGTTACCCCTGGTTTGTTTCCAGTCTGAGCAATTTTTTTGCCAGCTAAACGATTGAGCAAGGTTGATTTTCCTACATTGGGGATACCGATGACCATTGCGCGGATTGCGCGAGGTTTTAATCCTCTTCTACGGTCGCGTTCGATTTTTTCTTTCAATGCCTCTTTGGCTTTAGGTACGATATTTTTAACCCCTTTATTGTCTTGCGCATTGATAGCCAAGACATGAAATCCTTTGTCAGTAAAATATTTTTCCCATTGTTTTGTTTGGATTGGATCAGCCAGATCCGCTTTATTGATCAAGACTAAGCGTGGTTTTTGCTGCAGGATCTGATCCAACATGGGATTCCGAGAAGACAAAGGCAAACGCCCATCGACCAATTCAAAAACGATGTCGACATATTTTAATTTTTCGCTTACTTCTCTTCGTGCTTTCGCCATATGGCCGGGAAACCATTGAATTGCCATACTTATCACTCCTCGTAAAATATATTTTAGAAAGATAAATTGTTTCTTTCTAAGTGTTTCATTTAAATTTTAAATATAACAACATTCCTTGCGGAATATGTTTCGATATTGTTGAATTTCTCAGATACAATGGATGTATGGAAAGGATCCATCGGGAATTTGCTACTCACTCCTGTAGCTTGGTCTACGTCGATAAGTCTGTTGCCCGAGCCATTGTTATCACTACCAACACACTAGCTGTTTCGATTGTATTTTGGACTTCTGGATAGTAGACCAGAAGGCAGCTTCCAGAAAGCAATCATTGTATTCTCTTAGGCGAGGTTGTGGTTACACAATGAGCTTCTGGGAAATCCCACAGTATCGAAGCAATTTTCCAAATACAAAATGAAAGGAGGTCCTTCCATGAATCTCTATGTTGGTTTAGACGTTAGTTCTGAGAAATTAGATGTTTGTTTTTTATCAGATGATGATCATTTGACTATTCTTGAAGAAATCACTTTGGGCAACGATATGAATGGTGCGACTGCTATCAAAGAAAAAGTGATTGATTTTCAAGAAACCTACGACTTTCATCAAGTAATTATTGGTATGGAGTCAACCTCCATGTATAGTTTCCATCCAGCTATGTTTTTCAATCAAGACAAAGAATTACAAACGATGAATACGTTAGTAACCATTGAAAATCCTTTTCGGATTAAGCAATTCAGTCGTATGTTTGATGAAGATAAAACCGATCGTAACGATGCCTTTAGAATCGCAGATTTCTTAAGAATCCAACGGTTTACTACTTCACCAATCAAAGAAGAAAAGTATATGGCTCTTCAACGTTTGACGCGCACTCGTTATCAGTTAGTGAAACAACTCGTCCGCACAAAACAACACTTTCTTGAAAATCTCGCGTATAAATGTAATACCTTAACACGAGAATTAAAAGAACTGGATGGGACGACGTCTGTTTTTAGCTCATCCGTCATGTCTTTAATGACTGATGACTACAGCTTGGACGAACTAGCTGAAATGCCTTTACAGGATTTCGTCACTTTACTTCAAGAAAAAGGCAAGGGGCGGTTTAAAAATCCAGAGGCATTAGCCAAAGCAATCCAACGAGCCATTACCATGTCTTATCGCTTAGGAGATATTGCTCAAGAATCGATTGATATTGTCCTGAGTGTCTTAGTTCGTGAAATACGTGCACTAGAATCAAGTATTAAAGACTTGGATAAAGCGATTGAACAACTGGTCGTTGTCCTTCCAGAGTATCAATGTTTAACCAGTATCCCTGGTGTTGGAAAAGTTTATGCCGCGGGCATGATTGCTGAAATCGGTCAAATCGAAAGATTTGAAGACCAAACCAAACTTGCGAAATATGCTGGATTAAGCTGGAAAGTCAAACAATCTGGGAATTATCAATCGGAGAATACCCCTTTAACGAAACAAGGGAATCGGTATTTCCGTTACTACTTAGTTGAAGCTGCCAACTCAGTGAAACGCTATTTACCGGAATTTCAAGAATTTTACTTGAAAAAATATAAAGAAACACCGAAACATCAACACAAACGAGCCCTCGTCTTAACTGCAAGAAAATTTACGCGTCTGGTGGATGTACTACTACGCAACCACCAACTCTACACGCCACCAAGGAGCGTGATAGATAAATAACATTTCGTTATTGACGCAATCCTTGAAACGACCCGAAAAAAAATTAATTTTGGTCGGGTTTAGTTCAGTGCGCTTCAAAACTAAATCATCAGGAAAAATCTTTTGAAATTTTATCTTGACTTATTACCACTAGACTCATCTTCAACTAGTATGAACGTTTCTACGCATGTTTAATCATAGCTGTTTTCCAGTAGGGACTCAAGTTTTTTGTAAAGAAAAGAAAGAACGTTTTTTGCGTAAATTAAGATATAAGGGGGAGATGTCGTTGGATTTTTGGAAATTAAGTGACATAGAACGTTTGATCTTTAAGCTGACCTACTGTAAAGGAATCGGTATTGCTGGAAAATGGAAAGTTCGGTTATTGGCTGAACAGCTGCAAACAACAAGCTTTTCTTTAGAGACACTGATTAAAGTTGCAGGGATTCGGCAATTCCAAGCAGCTTTTAAAAAAAGCTGGTCGGAGATTGACGACCAGTGGCTGGCTGAACAAGCAGCTAACCAAAAATTTGTCAGTTGGTTGTCAGTAGAGTATCCGTCTCAGCTAAAGCATTTTATTCATTATCCATTGTTTTTATTTTACAGTGGTCAACTGGATCTACTTCAGTATCCACAGCTTTCTTTTGTGGGAGCAAGGCAGTCTACTCCCTATGCTACAAAAGTCCTTCATCAGTTTATACCTAAGATCGTTGAAAAAAATTTTGTGATTGTTAGTGGACTGGCAAAAGGTGTGGATCGCTGCAGTCATGAGGTAGCGATTTATTCAGGAGGTTCTACGATCGGAGTCATAGGATGTGGCTTGGATATTTGTTATCCTCAGGAAGTGCTACCCTTATTTGAGGAAATGAAGAAAAAACATTTAGTTTTAAGCGAATACCCGAAAGGAACGAGGGTTCAGCGTCATCATTTTCCGATGAGAAACCGGATCATTGCTGGATTGAGTCAGGGAACTTGTGTCATAGAAGCCAAAGAAAGAAGCGGTTCTTTGATTACAGCGCAACTGGCGATGGAATACGGCAAGGAAGTATTTGCTATTCCTGGAGGAATTGTCAGCGGTCAGTCTAATGGATGTCACCGATTGATTCAAGACGGGGCCAAATGTGTTTGTGTGGTGGAAGATATTCTTGAAGAATTACCTTCTTTCTAATCGCGGTTGCTTTTCAACTGCGATGAAGTCAAGTGGATCCGGTCATCTTAAGCTTCAAATAGGCTTCAAATGAAGCTTTACTACAGTTTACTCGTTGCAGGACAGAGCTAAGTAAAAGTAGCTATAAAATGTGAAGATTTCTAACTTTTTTTCAAATAGATTCAACCACTGTTCTTGACAAAAGATTTTCTAATAGATATGATAGGCTACGATTTGTTGTTACTGACAATATTCAGATATTATATAGTAGGAAATTTTTAGGAAGGAGCCATTCATGTATGGCCTATAAGTATTTGGTGATTGTGGAATCACCAGCGAAAGCAAAAACGATCGAGAAATATCTTGGGCGAAATTACAAAGTTGTAGCCAGTGTTGGACATATTCGCGATTTACCTAAAAGTAAAATGGGCATCGACGTAGAAAACAATTATGAGCCTCACTACATCTCGATTCGCGGTAAAGGAGACGTCATCAAAGGATTGCGTTCAGCCGCTAAAAAAGCCGAAAAAGTTTATCTCGCAAGTGACCCGGATAGAGAAGGGGAAGCAATCGCTTGGCATTTAGCCTTTTTGTTAGGTTTAGACTTAAATGAAAAAAATCGAGTGGTCTTCAATGAAATTACAAAGGATGCTGTCAAAGCAGCCTTTAAAGAACCTCGTACGATCGACCTAGATCTTGTGGATGCGCAACAGGCCCGCCGGATACTTGATCGCTTGGTAGGATATTCGATTAGCCCAATTCTGTGGCGTAAAGTTAAAAAAGGGTTGAGTGCAGGTCGCGTACAATCAGTCGCGTTGAAGATCATTATTGATCGTGAGAAAGAAATTCGTGATTTTAAACCAGAGGAATATTGGAGTATCGATGGAAACTTCAAAAAAGCCCGCAAAAAATTCAAAGCTGCTTTTTGGGGTTTGGATGGCAAGAAAAAGAAACTGCCAAATGCTGAAAGTATCAAAGAAGTCACTCAGCGAATTGATGGCAAAGAGTTTGAAGTCAAAAAAGTTGAGAAAAAAGAACGCAAACGCAATCCAGCAGCGCCATTTACTACCAGTAGTTTGCAACAGGAAGCGGCTCGTAAGCTGAACTTCCGTACACGCAAAACGATGATGGTCGCACAACAGCTTTATGAAGGGATCTCACTTGGTCGTCAAGGAACAGTTGGTTTGATCACCTACATGCGTACCGACTCCAAACGAATCTCAGATTCAGCTAAAACAGAAGTGACAGAATTCATCGAAACAACTTACGGCAAAGAATTTGCTGCACATGGTGGCAAAAAATTAAAAAATGTACAGGGCGCGCAGGATGCCCATGAGGCGATCCGACCTACCAGTGCTTTGCGTACACCGGAAGAAATGGAAAAATTTCTGGATAAAGACCAGCTGAAGTTGTACCGTTTGATCTGGTCTCGCTTTGTTGCTAGTCAAATGACACCAGCTGTTTTAGACACCATGAAAGTCACGCTGGACCAAAATGGTGTACAGTTTATTGCCAATGGTTCTAAGATCAAGTTCAAAGGATTTATGCAAGTCTATGTCGAAGGTCGTGATGACGGCAAAGAAGACAAAGAAAATATCCTTCCTGAATTAGAAGTCGGTGAGATCGTCCAATCAGTGGATATCGAACCAAAACAACATTTTACACAACCGCCAGCACGTTTTAGTGAAGCAACACTGATCCGTACACTGGAGGAAAATGGTGTGGGACGTCCGTCTACCTATGCCCCAACTTTGGAGACTATCCAAAGACGTTACTACGTAAAATTGGCTCAGAAACGTTTTGAACCAACAGAATTAGGTGAGATCGTCAATACATTGATTGAGGATTTCTTCTCACAAATTGTGGATGTCCATTTCACTGCTGAAATGGAAAACAATCTGGATGAGGTTGAAGAAGGGAAAGAAGACTGGATCAAGGTTGTGGATCGTTTCTACCGTCCGTTTGAAAAAGAGTTAGAAAACGCGGAAGAAAAGATCGAAAAAATTCAGATTAAAGATGAACCAGCGGGATTTGATTGTGAACTTTGTGGTCATCCAATGGTGATCAAGCTGGGTAGATATGGTAAGTTTTATGCGTGTAGTAATTTTCCAGAGTGTCGCAACACCAAACCGATCGTAAAAGAAATCGGTGTGGAATGTCCAGTGTGTCATAAAGGACAAGTCGTTGAACGCAAATCGAAAAAGAATCGTCTCTTCTATGGCTGTGACCGCTACCCCGAATGTGAATTTACTTCATGGGACAAACCAGTAGGACGTAATTGTCCGAAATGTGATCATTATCTGGTTGAAAAGAAAGTTAAAGGCGGTAAACAGGTCATCTGTCCAGAAGGTGATTATGAGGAAAATGTACAAAAATAAAAAAGGACAGCTTTCTGTCCTTTTTGATTCTAAAGGAGAATGTTATGAAATCAGTAAATGTCATTGGTGCGGGTTTAGCTGGAAGCGAGGCTGCTTGGCAGGTTGCTCAGGCTGGTGTGCCGGTCAATCTATATGAAATGCGCCCTGTTAAATCAACGGAAGCACATCATACAAGCAATTTTGCAGAATTGGTTTGTTCTAACTCATTGAGAGGAAACAACCTGACCAATGCTGTGGGCGTGTTAAAAGAAGAAATGCGCCGTTTGGATTCTGTGGTGATTACTTCCGCCGATCAAACGGCTGTACCGGCAGGTGGTGCTTTGGCTGTAGACAGAGATGCGTTCTCTGAGTTGATCACTAAACGTGTCAAGGAGCATCCGCTAGTAACAGTGGTCGCAGAAGAAGTAACAGAGATTCCAGAAGGGATCACAATCATTGCGACAGGACCGCTGACTACAGCTCCTTTAGCGCAAGCAATCAAAGATTTCAATGGTTCTGACGGTTTTTATTTTTATGATGCAGCAGCGCCGATCATTGATAAATCAACGATCGATATGGACAAGGTCTATTTGAAATCTCGTTATGACAAAGGGGAAGCAGCCTATTTGAATTGTCCGATGACCGAAGAGGAATTCAATGCCTTTTACGATGAATTGGTGGCAGCTGAGGTTGCTGAGTTGAAAGAATTCGAAAAAGAAATCTTTTTTGAAGGCTGTATGCCGATCGAAGTTATGGCAAACCGTGGACGTAAAACGATGCTGTTTGGTCCAATGAAACCAGTGGGCTTGGAAGATCCTAAAACCGGTAAACGACCTTATGCCGTGATCCAGCTGCGCCAAGATAATGCTGTGGCAACCTTATACAATATCGTTGGTTTCCAAACACACTTGAAGTGGGGCGAACAAAAGCGTGTCTTCCGCATGATTCCAGGCTTGGAGAATGCTGAAATCGTTCGTTATGGTGTGATGCACCGCAATAGCTTTATGAACTCTCCGGAATTACTTCAGCAAACATATCAGTCACGTTTAAGAGATGATTTGTTCTTTGCAGGACAAATGACTGGAGTTGAAGGTTATGTTGAAAGTGCTGCTAGCGGATTAATAGCTGGAATCAATGCTGCTAGACTGGCAAAAGAAAAAGAACCTATCACCTTCCCACAAGAAACGGCTATTGGAGGTATGGCGTATTATATTACCCATGCGTCAGGCAAACATTTTCAGCCAATGAATGCGAATTTCGGTTTGTTCCCTGAATTACCAGAACGAATCAGAGACAAGAAATCACGTTATGAAGCAATTGCCAATCGTGCTTTGGAAAGCTTGGAAAATAAAAAAACAGAATTGAATTAAGCGTATAATGAAATGACTGGGCAGTTGAGCTATCCAGTCATTTTTTGATAACGATAGTTTTCTAGGTCTTAAGTAGTATCTTTTTATTTTTTCTTGAAGGCATACAATTGATGCGATATCATTATACTATAAGATAACAAAGAGAGGAGAAAAGCCAATGATCACTTCTACCATCGATTTTTTAAATGGATTGATTTTGACACAGCCACTGTACATCAAAGCGATTGTTTGGATCATTTTCTTCCTGTTGGTTATTTTTGCTTTGTATCTGTTAAGTGCGGCTCTTTTTTTTCCATTGATGTTTCTTTACAATCAATTGACCGATAAAAATGAAAGCAATGTATTGGGAAAAGAAGATTATTTACTTGGAGAACTGACAACAAGGCTTCGCGGTGACTTCGTTGGAGAAGTTATTGAGATTGGCAGCGGCACAGCGATCTCTGTTTATCCAGCAAAATTTTATCGTGAGGAAGATCGAAAAAGTGATTTGGTGCTTCCGGCAGGTACAAGAGTATTGATTATTGATTTCGATCCGCAAGGTGTTGCTTTAGTTGTCAAAAGCAATAATTTTTAAGAATAGGAGTGGTAGATGTGTTAGAATTTTTAGGTAGTCCGATTTTTTGGGGAATTGTTGCTTTTATAGCAATTCTTATTTTCTTAATGGTAAGATACCGAATTGGAAAACCCGATGAAGCATTGATTGTTACAGGTTCGTTTTTAGGAAAAGAAGGCATTAAAATTCTTAAAAATAGTGGAACTTTCGTCATTCCAATCGTTCAAAAATCTCATAAATTGAGTTTGTTGACGCATAAATTAGAAATTGGTACACCAGAAGTATATACTGAACAAGGTGTTCCGATTCTGGCAAGTGCCACGGTTCTAGTAAAAGTTGGTAACAGTGTGGAGTCGATCAAAACAGCAGCAGAACAATATTTAGGAAAATCGACTGGGGAATTGGAAGATGAAGCGCAAGAAGTACTGGAAGGTCACTTACGTGCGATTTTAGGTACGATGACGGTTGAAGCCATCTACAAAAACCGGGATGATTTTGCTGAACAGGTACAAGAAGTTGCCTCTACAGATTTGCGAAAAATGGGTTTGGAGATCGTTTCGTTCACAATCAAAGATGTAACAGATCCAAATGGTTATTTAGATGCTTTAGGTCGTCCACAAATCGCTGAAGTAAAGAAAAATGCAGAAGTGGCAGAATCCAATGCTCTCCGTGAAACACGAATCAAGCAAGCTGAAAATGAGCAGCTAGCACAACACGAAGAAATCCGTCGCAAAACAGAAATTGCAGAGGCGACGAAAGAAATGCAATTGAAACAAGCACAATACAAACAAGAACAGGATGTTGCGGTAGCGAAAGCAGAACAAGTAGCAACAGGTGAAAAAATGAAAGTCCGCTTGATTGAACAAGAGAAGAATATCGAGATTCAAGAAAAGCAAGCTGAATTAAGTGAAAAAGAATTGAATGCAACGCTTCGTAAAAAAGCCGAAGCCGACAAGTATGTCGCAGAACAAAATGCCTTAGCTGATAAAGCCAGAGAAATTGCAAAAGCTGAAGCGGAGGCTGAAAAAATTCGTCTCGCGGCTGAAGCAGAAGCAAGAAAAATCGAAAAAATCGGGGCAGCAGAAGCTGATAAAATCGCTAAAGTTGGTCAAGCTGAAGCGGAAAGTAAAGAAAAAATGGCACTTGCACTTCAAAAATTGAATGAAGCAGGTATTTTAATGGAATTCATTAAAGTTCTTCCGGAAATCGCGAAAGAAGTCAATGCTCCTATTAGCAATATTGATAAGGTCGTTAGCTTTGGCGGTGGAGACGGTCTTCATGAAATGGGAGAAGCAGGTCTTGCTCGGACATTCGACACGATCAAAGAAACAACTGGTCTGGATTTAGTTGGTTTGATCAATGATACCATGGCTGCAAGGCAAGGAAACAAAGAAATCGTTCAAGCAATCAGTGAGAAAGAAGTTACACCGGCTATTGTTGCTGAGAACAAATAAAAAATAACTAACAAAAGTTTGCTGAAGGGGTTTCAAACCATTTGGCAATCTTTTTTTCTTGAATTAGAATAACGTATTTTAGAAAAATTTCAGGAAATTCTATGTAAGTATTCATAATTGTGAAGTTTCTTTGAAATATTGATTAAATTCTGACAATTCATTTGTTTTTTTGATAGGTCTATGCTACAGTTAAGAGGATTTAGATTGGAGGAAGAGTGATGGCATCAAGGAACTGGCCAAATGAATTTTTCCGCTATCTTCTGGTAGAACGTGGGTATTCTGATAAAACACTTCAAGCATATAAAGAGGATATGCAAGTTTTTTTTGATTTTTTAGAAAATTCTGGTGACAGCAATTTCTTGGATATCGATCATCGGGACGTCCGAGTGTATTTAGCTGAATTAAATGACAAAGAATATAGTCGTAATACAATTGGTCGAAAAGTGGCTAGTTTGCGCTCTTTTTACCAATTTTTACTGAAACAGGAAGTTGTGACTGAGAACCCTTTTTCCTACATTCATTTGAAGAAAAAGAGTATCAAACTGCCACGATTTTTTTATGAAAAAGAAATGGAAGCCCTTTTTGACAGTGTCGAAGGAACAGAACCTCTGCAGCAAAGAAATCGGGCATTGTTGGAAATTCTTTATGGTTCGGGTTTGCGGGTAAGTGAGTGCGCTAATTTATCATTACAGGATATTGACTGGATAAGCGGCGTCTTGCTAGTAAACGGAAAAGGGAGCAAACAACGCTATGTTCCTTTTGGCGCATATGCTCAAGAAGCTCTGACGATCTATTTGGAACAGAGTAGGCGCCTGCTTATGGAAAAGTACCATAAAGAGCATGAGTTTGTATTCGTGAATCGTTTGGGAGATCAGATCACACCAACAGGTATCGAATATGCGCTGAATCAGGTGATCCGTAAGAGTAGTTTAGATAGCCAGATTCATCCCCATATGCTACGTCATACCTTTGCGACACATTTATTGAACAATGGGGCCGATATGCGAACGGTACAGGAATTACTGGGGCATGCTAATTTGTCAACAACACAAATCTATGCGCATGTCACGAAAGAAAGTTTACAAAAAAATTATCGACAATTCCACCCCAGAGCTTGAATCAAGAAAAAAAGAGCATGATAAACGTTTCTCGTTTGTTTTGCTTTTCTATATATTTAGGAGGAAGATCAATATGGAATCACAATTTCATTCAACAACGATCTGTGCTGTTGAAAAGGACGGCAAATTTGCAATGGCTGGTGACGGTCAAGTTACGATGGGAGAACAAATCGTTATGAAAGGAACTGCCAAAAAGGTTCGCAGAATTTACAACGGAGAAGTGATCGTTGGTTTTGCTGGAAGTGTGGCAGATGCCTTTACACTTGAAGAAAAATTCGAGGGTAAATTGAATGAATACAATGGCAATCTCCAACGGGCAGCAGTCGAGCTGGCTCAAGAATGGCGCACGAATCGATCTATGCAAAAGCTGGAAGCTATGCTGATCGTCATGAACAAAAATGAAATGCTACTTGTATCAGGTACCGGAGAAGTTATTGCCCCAGACGATGGTATTTTAGCCATTGGCTCGGGAGGTAATTACGCTTTATCTGCTGCCAGAGCAATGAAAAAATACGCAGGACAAGATATGACTGCCAAAGAAGTCGCTGAAAACGCACTGAATATCGCCGCTGATATTTGTGTGTTTACGAACCATAATATTATTGTAGAGGAATGTTAGATTTATGATGAATCAAAATATATCACCCAAGGAAATCGTTTCTGAGTTGGATCAATATATCGTTGGTCAACAAGCAGCCAAAAAATCTGTTGCTGTTGCTTTGCGCAACCGTTATCGTCGTTTGCAGCTTGAAGAAAAAATGCAGGAAGAAGTAACACCTAAAAATATTTTAATGATCGGGCCAACTGGTGTCGGAAAAACAGAAATTGCCCGTCGCTTGGCGCGAATCATTCAGGCTCCTTTTGTGAAAGTAGAAGCAACTAAATTTACAGAAGTCGGCTATGTTGGTCGTGATGTTGAATCCATGATTCGGGATCTGGTGGAGCATGCGATCCAAATCGTTCAAAAGGAACAATACAAGCGTGTCAGAATCCAAGCCGAGAAAAAAGCCAACCGTCGTCTTGCAAAAGTACTGGTACCGGGAATCAAGAAAGAACAAAAACAGGGTTCTAATCCTTATGAACAAATGATGAGCATGTTCAACAACATGCAAAAGCCAGAAGAACCTTCAGAAGAATTAACAGATGAGATCCGAGTAAATCGCCAAACTATTTTTGAGCAATTGGAACGCGGTGTTTTGGACAATCGAGAAGTGACGATCGAGGTTGATGAACCGAAGACGCAAGGGGCCATGATGAACAATGGTCTGGAACAAATGGGAATCGATTTGAATGAGACGCTTGGTGCGTTGAAACCTAAGAAAAAAATCGAGCGAACAGTCACCGTCAAGGAAGCTCGAGAATTACTGATACAAGAAGAATCTTCAAAATTAGTCAATGACGCAGATATCCATAGTGAAGCTTTGCGTCTGGCGGAGTCGAGTGGGATTGTTTTTATCGATGAGATTGACAAAGTGTCTTCCAAGTCGCAGCAATCTGGCGAGGTTTCTCGAGAAGGTGTTCAGCGAGATATCCTACCGATCGTAGAAGGCTCACAAGTTAATACCAAGTACGGTCCATTACAAACAGATCATATTCTATTCATTGCTTCTGGCGCGTTCCACTTGTCTAAACCAAGTGACCTGATTCCTGAGTTGCAGGGACGTTTCCCGATTCGTGTAGAACTGGATGATTTGACTGCTGAAGATTTTGTCAAAATTTTGAAAGAGCCAAACAACGCATTGGTCAAACAATACATTGCCTTGCTGGGAACAGAAAATATTCAGGTGACCTTTACTCTGGAGGCAATCGAACGGATCGCAGAGATCGCATTCCAAGTCAATCGCGATACGGATAACATTGGTGCACGTCGATTGCATACTATTTTGGAAAAACTTTTAGAGGATCTATTGTTTGAAGCTTCTGATATGCAGATGGCTGAAATTACAATCACTGAAGCATATGTAAATGAAAAATTGGCAGATATTGCCAAGGATGAGGATCTAAGTCGTTATATTCTATAAAACCAAAGGAGAAAAAGATGACTACACTTTTAGAAAAAACCAGACAAATCAATGAATTGTTACAGCAAAAAAATACCTTCAATACGGATTCGGATCTACCTTACGACAAAATGGCCAATATTTTAGGGGATATTTTGGACAGCAATTCTTATATCATCAGCAGTGATGGTAGTCTCTTAGGATTTAACGAGAAGCATGATGTCAATAATGCCCGTGTCAAAAATATGTTTGTGGAAAAACAGTTTCCTAAAGCCTATACAGATATGGTGGGTGATCTAAATGTGACAGAAGAAAATATTACGATTGAAAGTGATATGACAGCTTTTCCGATCGAATCCAGAGATCTTTATCCAGACGGTTTGACGACGGTGGTCCCTATTTTTGGAGCCGGCGAACGTCTAGGAACAATCATTCTTTCAAGGATCGATGATTCCTTCAGCGAAGAGGATCTTGTTTTGGCCGAGTACGGAGCAACAGTAGTTGGCATGCAGATCTTGTACCAAACTTCAAGAAACATTGAAGATGATATCCGTAGTGCTACGGCTGTCCAAATGGCTGTCAATACTCTATCCTATAGCGAACTGAAAGCCGTTCAGGCAATTTTCAATGCGCTTGAGGGCGATGAGGGACGTTTGACCGCTTCCAATATTGCTGATGAGATTGGCATCACTCGTTCTGTAATCGTCAATGCGTTAAGAAAACTGGAATCAGCGGGGGTCATCGAGTCACGCTCACTGGGAATGAAAGGAACCTATTTGAAAGTCTTGAATCACCGATTTAAAGCAGAACTAGAAAAAGCTTAATTGTAAGGAGGAAAGGAAATGGATATCACAATCGAAACACCTCACTTAACAGCTGTTATTCGCTCTAAAGGTGCTGAGTTGATCAGTTTAAAGAGCAAGGAAACAGACATTGAATATATCTGGCAGGCTGATCCGAAACACTGGGGAAGACATGCACCTGTTTTATTCCCAATCGTTGGATCATTGAAAGACAATCAGTATCGCTATCAGGGAGAAACCTATCAATTGTCGCAGCACGGTTTTGCTAGAGACATGGAATTCGAGTTACTGGAACAAACCGATGAAACAGCCAGCTTTCTACTGGAAAGTAACGATGAGACGAAAAAAGTGTATCCATTTGATTTTCGACTGATTCTCATTTATGAATTAGGAGGAGACGGACTGGTCGTAAAATACAAGGTTGAAAACCCAGCAACAGAAGACTTGTATTTCTCGATCGGTGGACATCCAGCTTTTAATGTACCTTTGGAGGAAGGCTTAACTTTTGAAGATTACTTTCTGACTCCGTCACCGATGAAGTCAAGAGTCAATTTGCCCTTAAAGGGAGGTCAAATCGATTTAGATCAGCGAACATTGGGACAAACCAATACCAATATTGCACTGACGCATGACCTTTTCAAAAAAGATGCCTTGATTTTTGAAACAAAAGGATTGAATTCTTTTTCGATCCGTAGTGAAAAATCATCCCACAGTGTTACGCTTTCTTACAACAACATGCCTTATGTAGGGGTCTGGTCGACCTATCCAGTAGAATCACCTTTTGTTTGCATTGAACCATGGGAAGGCGTTGCCGATACAGTGACTTCAACGGGTGAACTGACTGAAAAATTAGGGATTCGCAAATTGGATCCAAAAGAAATTTTTGAAACGAAATACTCTATCACGGTGAAATAAAAAAATAAGCTGGAAGATCCAGCTTATTTTTGCTTATTCAAACCAAAAGGAACCTTGTTTTCTGTTCCATCTTTGATACGTTGAATGTTCTCTTTGTGGCGATAAAAAATAAAAGCAGTAACAGCAACTGCAATGATCGTCAGTAGCCAGTCGTGTGTCGGTAGAATCACCGGTGCAATAGCGGATAAAAAAATCGTTGATAAGGTGATCAGGACTGCCGCGATCATACTTGAAAGGCTGACCATACTAGTAACAAACAGTGCAACGACGAAAATTGCTGTCGAGTACAGGAAGAACAGTGGTTGATAGGCTAACAGCATGCCGGCACTTGTTGCAACGGCCTTGCCGCCTTTGAAGCCAACAAAAATCGAAAAGGTATGACCTAAAATAGCTGCGACGCCAAACCATAAAGGATTGAGTGTTGTTTCATGGAAAATCATAGGTAGGCTAGTAGCTAGCGTTCCTTTTAGGATATCCATCGCCATCACAACGATCCCGGCCTTTTTTCCTAGTACACGAAAGGTATTGGTAGTTCCTGTGTTTCCGCTGCCAAAGTCACGTATATCTTTTTTGAAAAAAAGCTTTCCGATCCAAACACCAGAGGGAATCGAGCCTAATAAATAGGCAGCTAAAAATAAAAGAATAATTTTCATAATGACCAACTTTCTTTGAAGGACTAGAGCAATTTTAGCATGAAAAAAAATTTGCAACAATACAAATGATCAAAATTTTTAAGGAGGATAACAGATGAGTTTTCAAAATCCGGATCAACAAGTGATCCAAAGCTATTTAAAAGAAGCAAAAAACGTTGCTGTGATTGGTTTGAGCAATAAGGAAGACCGTACCAGTCATCAGGTGGCAAAATTTTTGCAGGAAAAAGGTTATCGCATTTTGCCAGTTAATCCGGTTTTAGCAGGACAAGAAATATTAGGAGAAACTGTCTATGAGCAGCTACAGGATATCCCTGAAAAAATCGATATTGTGGATATTTTTAGACGAGCAGAATTTTTACCGGAGATCGCCAAAGATTTTCTAGAAACAGATGCGAAAGTCTTTTGGGCACAATTAGGGATAAAAAATGAAGAAGCCGCAGAAATTTTGCAACAGGCGGGTCGTACGGATATTGTAATGGATCGTTGTATTAAGATTGAATTAAAGGAAATGGCGTAAATAAATAAGAGAGGGTGCTTTCTTAGAATTTTTTCTTCTTATTGAATTTTTTTTGCTTAGTTCCTTGAAGATGATGTATAATGATTCGAGTAAATTTGGAATTTAAAGGAGCGTTCGCTTTGGTAAAAAGACAAACCAATGAATACAATGATGCCTCGATCCAAGTGTTGGAAGGATTGGAAGCTGTAAGAAAAAGACCTGGGATGTATATCGGCTCTACAGACAGTCGTGGTCTGCATCATTTAGTTTATGAAATTTTCGATAATGCTGTCGATGAAGCACTGTCAGGTTACGGAAATGAAATTAGTGTAACGATCCATGAGGATAATAGTATCACTGTTAAAGATAGCGGTCGGGGAATGCCGGTCGGAATGCATGCTTCAGGGATTCCAACTGTAGAAGTCATTTTTACCGTGTTGCATGCCGGAGGAAAATTTGGTCAAGGTGGCTATAAAACATCCGGTGGACTCCATGGTGTTGGAGCAAGTGTTGTCAATGCGCTTTCTAGTTGGCTGGATGTAACGATCTATCGTGATGGGATTGAGTATCGTCAGCAGTTCAAAGAGGGTGGGAAACCTGTAGGAACCTTGAAGAAAGTCGGTAAAACAAGGAAAGCTAATGGAACTAGTGTTCATTTTTTACCAGATGCAACGATTTTTTCAGTCACCAAGTTTTCTTACGAAACATTGGCAGAGCGACTACGTGAGTCGGCTTTTCTGCTTCGTGGTGTAGAGATCACTTTGACTGATTTACGAGGAGAAGAAAAAGTCGAAGAGCTCTTTCACTATGAAGAAGGTATCAAAGAATTTGTTGATTACTTGAACGAGGAAAAAGATACTTTGACACCGGTTGCTTATTTTTCAGGTGAAAAAGAGGGGATCGAAGTCGAGATTGCTTTTCAGTATAATGATGGTTTCTCTGAAAATGTTCTGTCCTTCGTCAATAATGTGCGTACGAAAGACGGTGGTACACATGAAGTCGGCTTCAAAACGTCCATGACAAAATCTTTCAATGAATATGCCCGCAAAGTCAGTTTGCTGAAGGAAAAAGACAAAAATTTGGAAGGTAGTGACTTCCGTGAAGGATTAGCAGCGATCTTGTCGGTCCGTATCCCGGAAAATCTATTGCAGTTTGAAGGTCAGACCAAGGAAAAATTAGGAACACCGATCGCGCGCAGTGCAGTTGATAATGTGCTGGGAGAACAACTGGGTTTTTATTTGCAAGAAAACAGTGAAATGAGTCAAATGCTGGTTCGAAAAGCGGTCAAAGCCCGTGAAGCAAGAGAAGCTGCCCGTAAAGCCCGAGAAGAAAGTCGGACTGGAAAAAAACGGAAGAAAGGTGAGTCCTTGCTTTCTGGAAAACTGACACCGGCGCAATCTAGAAATCCGCAAAGAAATGAGTTGTATCTAGTCGAAGGAGACTCAGCGGGTGGATCAGCCAAACAAGGGCGTGACCGTAAATTTCAGGCGATTCTTCCTTTGCGGGGAAAAGTCATTAATACAGAAAAAGCGAAAATGCAGGATATATTGAAAAATGAAGAGATCAATACAATGATCTATACGATTGGTGCGGGTGTAGGTGCTGAATTTGCCGTAGAAGATTGCAACTATGACAAGGTGATCATCATGACCGATGCTGATACAGACGGCGCCCACATCCAAGTGCTGTTGCTAACCTTCTTTTATCGCTACATGAAGCCGTTGATCGAAGCAGGCAAAGTCTACATTGCTTTGCCGCCTTTGTACAAAGTCTCTAAGGGTTCTGGCAAAAAAGAAGTCGTTGAGTATGCTTGGACAGATGAAGAACTGTCTAGAATGACTGAGAAAGTCGGACGCGGCTATATGCTCCAACGATACAAGGGTTTGGGGGAGATGAACGCTGAACAGCTGTGGGAGACGACGATGGATCCCGAAACAAGAATGCTGATTCGTGTTCGAATCGATGATGCGGCCCAGGCAGAACGTCGTGTCACGACCTTGATGGGTGATAAAGTAGAGCCTCGCAGAAAATGGATTGAGACTCATGTACAGTTCACATTAGAAGAAGATGGCAGTATTCTTGAGAAAAATGAGGAAACTGCCCCATCGGTCACACCAGAAACAGTTCAAGAGTTGAATTTATTTGAGGAATAGGAGGTGATCTCTTGGAACATAAAAACAATATTCAAGAATTGACATTGGAAGAAGTCATGGGAGATCGCTTTGGTCGATATTCCAAATATATCATTCAGGAACGGGCTTTGCCCGATATCCGAGACGGATTGAAGCCTGTACAAAGAAGAATTCTGTTTGCGATGAATAAGGACGGTAATACTCATGAAAAAGCTTTCCGTAAATCAGCAAAATCTGTCGGGAACATTATGGGGAATTATCATCCTCATGGAGACAGCAGTATTTATGAAGCGATGGTCCGGATGAGTCAGGATTGGAAATTACGTGAAGTCTTGATCGAGATGCACGGGAATAATGGGAGTATGGATGGCGATCCACCTGCTGCGATGCGTTATACTGAAGCTAGATTATCTCAGCTAAGCGGTGAATTATTGAAGGATATTGACAAAGAGACCGTTGATTTTGTCTGGAATTTTGATGATACTGAAAAGGAACCAACTGTTTTACCAGCAAAATATCCGAATCTGTTGGTCAATGGATCTACAGGTATCTCTGCTGGATACGCAACAGAAATCCCAACACATAATTTAGAAGAAGTCATCAATGGTACGGTCTATTTGATCGATCATCCAAATGCGTCTTTGGATAAGTTAATGGAATTTATTCCTGGACCAGATTTTCCAACGGGTGGCATTCTGCAAGGAAAAGAAGAGATCAAAAAAGCCTATGAAAAAGGTAAAGGCAAAGTCATACTTCGTTCTAAGACACGAATCGAATCGATTCGTGGTGGCAAACAACAGATCATCATCAATGAGATTCCTTATGAAGTAAACAAAGCGACACTGGTCAAAAAGATAGATGAGATTCGTTTGAATAAGAAAATCGAAGGTATTGCTGAAGTGCGTGATGAGAGTGACCGGACGGGTCTGCAGATCGTTGTTGAATTGAAGAAGGATGTCAATTCAGAAGGAATTTTGAACTATTTATTCAAGAATACAGAACTACAGATCAATTACAATTTCAACATGGTTGCGATCGACAATATGCGTCCTCAGCAGGTCGGATTAAAGCGGATGCTAGATAGTTACATCCAGCATCGTCGTGCGGTGGTGCTAAAGCGCAGTCGTTATGACTTGGATAAGGCTGAAAAAAGACAACATATCGTAGACGGTTTGATCAAGGCACTATCGATTTTAGATGAAGTGATCGCGACGATTCGTGGTAGTAAAGATAAAAAAGATGCCAAGAATAATCTGATCATTCAGCATCAGTTTACCGAGGCTCAGTCGGAAGCAATCGTTACGCTGCAATTGTATCGTCTGACCAATACAGATATCACCCAACTACGAGAAGAAGCCGAGTCATTGGCAACGCTGATCGCGGAACTTAAAAATATTATCGACAACGAGTCTGAACTTTTGAAGGTAATCAAAAAAGAACTGCGTGAAGTGAAAAAACAGTACGGTCGACAGCGTGTCACAGAGATTGAAGAAGAGATTCAAGAAATCAAGATCGAAACAGAGGTGCTAGTCGTCCAAGAAGATGTAGTGGTTACAGTGACCCATGAAGGCTACATCAAAAGAAGTAGTCTACGTTCTTACGCCGCTTCGAAACCTGAGGAATTGGGGATGAAGGAAGGCGACTATGTGCTTTACAGTGGACAAGCGAATACTCTGGATCATCTATTGTTGATCACGAACAAAGGGAATGTCATTTATCGTCCGATCCACGAGTTGCCAGATATGCGTTGGAAGGATATTGGAGAGCATGTCTCACAAACCCTGTTGAACTTTTCAATTGATGAAGCCGTGATTGCTGTCTATAGTTACAAAGAGCTGGATCCTATGAAAAATTTTGTGTTGATTAGTAAAGAAGGGTTGATCAAACAGACTCGAATGACCGAATTTGAGCCATGGCGAACCTATAAGAGTCGTCCGGCAACGATCATCAAATTCAAATCGGAAACTGATGAGCTGGTGAATGTTTATTTGGTGAATCAGGATGAGCCATTTGACATCTTCTTGGCAAGTCACCGAGGGTTTGGTTTGCGTTATGCTCTATCAGAAGTTCCCGTAGTTGGACCGAGGGCGGCAGGAGTCAAATCAATGAATCTTAAGGAAGAGGATCATGTCGTTAATGGTCTTCCAGTTTATTCAGAAGGCGATACACCAGTCATTTTAGTGACGCAGCGTGGTGCAGTCAAACGAATGCTTGCTCAAGAGCTGAACCAGTTAGGGCGTGCCAAACGAGGACTGATGATCCTTCGGGAATTGAAAAAAAATCCTCATCGGATCGTTTATATGGGGATGGGAGAGCAACAGGAAATTCAGATTCAAAATCAAAAAGGTGAGGAAAAAACGATTCAGGTCGATGATTATCCGATCAATGATCGAACATCCAACGGTTCTTTTGTGTTAGATGAGAAACAAGGTGGACAGATCAATCGTGTGATACCATTGATCGATCCTACCCTCACAAATGAAGATTCTGTTATATAATTTTATAAAAAAGAAGTTCTGTACTGATACAGAACTTCTTTTTTTATGTTTCTTGCTCAATAAAATTCTTTTGGTAAAAATTAAATATGAAAAGTATATCACAAAATTAAAGGTTGATAAATTAACGTTTATAGGTTGTTTAGAAATGGAAAGGGATTAATTGTTAAAAAAAGTTTATGTAAACACTTGCAAGTTTTCTGTCATGTGTTATACTATTCACGTAGAGCTGTTACAATAAGTTGACAGAAAATAAGGAGGAACACAAATGGCATCTGTAACAAATAAAACAGAACAATTGAACAATGCGTGGGAAGGTTTTAAAGGCGGACAATGGCAGAAAGAAATCAATACACGTGACTTTATCCAAGCCAACTACACTGAATACCGAGGAGACGACAGTTTCTTAGAAGGTGCTGCTCCAAGTACAGACAAATTATGGACAAGACTTCAAGAGTTATTTGAAGTTCAACATGAGAAAAATGGTGTTTATGACATGGATACCAATATTCCTTCAACCGTGACTTCTCATGCACCTGGCTATTTGATCAAAGAAGAAGAAAAAATCGTTGGTTTGCAAACAGATGTACCATTAAAACAAGCATTCCAACCATTTGGCGGAATCAATATGGCAAACAATGCCTTGGTTTCCAATGGTTACGAAGCAGATCCTGAAATGACAAAAATTTTCTCTGACTGGCGTAAAACACACAATCAAGGAGTCTTTGATGTCTATACTCCTGAGATGCGTTTGGCTCGTAAAAATAAAATCGTTACTGGTTTGCCAGATGCTTATGGCCGAGGACGTATCATCGGAGACTATCGCCGTATTGCCTTGTATGGTATTGATTTCATGATGGAACAAAAGAAAAAAGATCATGACAACACAGGAAATAAAGTAATGACTGATGATGTGATTCGTCTACGAGAAGAGATCACAGAACAATACCGTGCATTGAACGACTTGAAAAAAATGGCAGCATCTTACGGATTTGATATTTCTCGTCCTGCAGAAAATGCACAAGAAGCGATCCAATGGTTATACTTTGGTTACTTAGGTGCTATCAAATCTCAAAACGGAGCGGCAATGTCTATCGGACGTGTTTCTGCTTTCCTAGATGTTTACATCCAACGTGACTTAGAACGTGGAGCAATCACTGAATTTGAAGCACAAGAAATGGTCGATCATTTGATCATGAAACTACGTATGGTGAAATTTGCTCGTACCCCTGAATACAATGAATTGTTCTCAGGTTATCCAATTTGGGCAACTTTATCAATCGCTGGTATGGGTATGGACGGACGTTCATTAGTAACAAAAACAGATTTCCGTATTCTGCATACCTTGACAAACATGGGTCCTTCACCAGAACCAAACTTAACAGTTCTGTATTCTTCACATTTACCTGAAGGTTTCCGTACATTTGCTTCAAAAATTGCGAAAGAAAGTTCTTCTATCCAATTTGAAAATGATGACTTGCTACGTACCAACTGGGGTTCAGATGACTGTGCCATCGCTTGCTGTGTTTCTGCTACAGTCATGGGTAAAGACATGCAGTTCTTCGGCGCTCGTGCCAACTTAGCAAAAGCAGTCTTGTACGCGATCAACGGTGGTGTGGATGAGAAAACAAAAATGCAAGTCGGTCCTAAATTCCGTCCAATGACAGGCGATACTTTGGATTACCATGAATTCATGGAACGTTACAAAGATATCATGGACTGGTTGGCAGAATTGTATGTAAATACATTGAATGTTATCCACTATATGCATGATAAATATGCTTATGAAGCTGTTCAATTGGCAACGATGGAATCTGACTTGAAACGTACCTTTGCAACAGGGATCGCTGGTATCTCACATGCTACCGATAGTGTAATGGCAATCAAACACGGAAATGTAAAAGTGATTCGTGACGAAGATGGTATGGCTGTTGACTATGTTCCTCAAAATGAATTCCCAACTTACGGAAATGACAATGAGGAAGCAGACGGCATGGCAAACTGGATCGTGGAATACTTCATGACTCAAATTAAACGTCAGCATACTTATCGCAATTCAACACCAACAACATCATTATTGACAATCACATCAAATGTTGTTTACGGTAAAGCAACTGGTAACACACCGGATGGACGCCGTGCAGGTAAACCACTTGCTCCAGGTGCAAATCCAAGTTATCAAGATGGTAAATTCTTAGGTGAGAAAAATGGTCTTTTAGCATCATTGAACTCAACAGCTCGTTTAGAATATACACATGCATTAGATGGTATCTCTAATACTCAAACCATCAATCCGAATGGTTTAGGGAAAGATGATGAAACAAGAATCAACAACTTGCGTAACGTGATGGATGGTTACTTCGATAAAGGTGGTTACCACTTGAATGTGAACGTATTTACCAATGAATTATTGTTGGATGCTCAAAAACATCCTGAAAAATATCCAAACTTGACGATTCGTGTTTCTGGATATGCAGTAAAATTCCGCGATCTAACACCTGAGCAACAAGCAGACGTTATCGCAAGAACATCACATGATAAACTGTAATTGAGAATGAATAAGGGGATGGCGACTTCATGTCATCCTCTTTTTTAAAGAAAGAGGGATTTTTATGACGACTCCAGTAATGGGAAGAATACATTCTACTGAAAGTTTTGGAACGGTTGATGGACCAGGTGTCCGATTTATCGTATTCACTCAGGGATGTCGGATGCGTTGTCAATTTTGCCACAATCCAGATACGTGGAAAATCAATGATCCAAAAGCATCGTTGCGTTCGGCAGATGATGTCTTGGAAGAAGCGTCGAAATATCAAGCCTATTGGGGAGATGAAGGCGGGATCACTGTCAGTGGTGGTGAACCTTTGCTGCAGACAGAATTTCTCATTGATTTGTTTAAAAAAGCAAAAGCGAAGGGGATTCACACGACATTAGATACCTGTGGCAAGCCTTTTACGCGAGAAGAACCTTTCTTTAGTCAATTTGAAGAGTTGATGAACTATACAGATTTATTGTTGTTTGATATCAAACATATCGATAATGAAGCACACAAACAGTTGACGACTCAAAGCAATGAAAACATTCTTGAAATGGCGAAATATCTTTCTGAGATTGGAAAACCCGTATGGATCCGTCACGTTTTGGTACCAAAAAGAAGTGATTACGATGAATTTTTGATTCGTTTGGATGAATTTATCAAAACATTGAAGAATGTCGATAAGGTAGAAGTATTGCCTTATCATACAATGGGCAAATACAAATGGGATGAGTTGGGTTTGAAATATCCTTTGGAAGGCATCGAACCACCGGCACAAGATCGTGTGAAGAATGCCAAGGAATTGTTGCATGTAGATAATTATACAGGCTACTTAACACGTTAAAAGTTGGAGATCAGAGAAAAAATTCTGGTCTCTTTTTGTTGTGCAGTTAAAGTTAGTATGAAAAATCAACTTTACACTGTCCTACTTTGCTTAAAAACAAACGGATTTCTCTTTGAAAAATATAGATATTTTTAACTGATTTTGCTATCATTAACAGTGAAATGAAAGATTGGAGCGAACGATATGTCAAAAATTTTAGTTTTCGGACACCAAAACCCAGATACAGATGCGATCGGCGCAGCAATTGCTTTTGCTGAGCTACAAAAATCTCTAGGAAAAGATACAGAAGCGGTTGCTTTGGGTATCCCTAATGAAGAAACACAATATGCCCTCGATCATTTTGGTCTTTCTGCTCCCCGCGTGGTTGCAGCAGTTGCCAATGAGACATCTGATGTGATGTTAGTCGATCACAATGAATTCCAGCAAAGCGTTTCAGATATCGCTGAGTTGAATATCCTTTCAGTCGTAGATCATCACAGAATCGCAAATTTTGAAACGGCCAACCCATTGTACTATCGTGCAGAGCCTGTTGGTTGTACAAGTACGATCATCTTTAAAATGTACAATGAAAACGCGGTAGAGCCTACGCAAGCCGTGGCAGGTATAATGTTATCTGCTATTGTTTCCGATACTTTACTATTCAAGTCACCAACGTGCACAGAAGAAGATATCCAAGCTGCGAAAGCCTTAGCTGAGATCGCTAACGTTGATTTGGATTCCTATGGACTGGAAATGTTGAAAGCTGGAACCAAATTAAGTGATAAATCTGTGGAAACATTGCTGGATCTTGATGCGAAAAGTTTTCCGATGGCGGATAAAAGCGTGCGTATCGGTCAAGTAAATACTGTAGATTTAGCAGAGGTTTTTGAACGTCAATCAGAGCTTGAAGCAGCGATGAAAGTAGCGAATAAGGAACAAGGCTACGATTTGTTCTTGCTAGTTGTCACAAATATTTTAGATAGCGATTCAGAACTGTTGGTCGTGGGTGAAGACAAAGAAAAAGTTGAAAAAGCCTTTAATGTAACTTTAGAGAACAATCGTGCCTTTTTACCGGGAGTTGTTTCTCGTAAAAAACAAGTGGTTCCTCAATTGACAGAAAGCTTTAGCTAAAAATCAAAACACTTCGTGAAGTAAAGACTTTTTTAGAGCTTCCGAAGTGTTTTTCTTATAGGAGGAAACCATGGAATTTATATTCAAAACTAAGGATCCGCAATTGGATAAATTACTGAGAAGTTCCTTTTTTTTCGAGTTGCGAAAACTATTGGAAGAAGTTCCTACGCTAAGAAGGTTGAAGGAAGTTCTGGGATCAAAAACAGAAAAAAATTTGGAAAAGCTGATTGATAACGGAGTTGTTGAACGGAAAGACAGACGTTATTCACTTTCCGTTCCGGTTGTCAGTGTAGAAGAAACTGTATTGGAAAAGTGGGAAAATAGTTTGCTTGACTTCTTTGATGGAAAGAAACAGACAGAGATTTTTTCTATTTTAGAACAAATCTTAGCAAGTGAACCTTCTGAATATTTTTATCAATTTTCAGGAGAGGACGATTGCTACAGAAAGACGGTGGCGAATAATGAAATGCGTGTCATTTCGCTCTCTTTAAAGGAGTGGGATCTGACATTGCCTTGTTACTTTGATGCGTTGAGTAGGGAAGAAGAAGAGCGCTATACTGAGGTGTATGACTTAATAGGGGATGTTTCTTCAGAGTATTATTTGGATCAAGTGCAAGTAGTCGTTGAAAAGATCTTGAACCAGCGTCGCCGTATTCGTCCAACCATTTTTGTTGAATCAATGAAGTTTTTTGGTTTGATCGAAAAGGATCCACTTGTCTTAACCACTCCTGTTCTAAAAGAGCGGTTTCCAGTCCCTTTTATTGAAGAAATCGATCTGCTGGAGATTTGGGAAAGACGTACGATCGTTGCGCGGCTTTTGAAACGTTTAAAACAAGAAAATGTGACAATTATTTATTTTAATTTATGAGAAACCTTTCTAGTTAGAGAGGTTTCTTTTTTTATCTTTCATTTTATTTTAATGTAAGTGTTTTCTGTATTAGTTATTATCTCATTTAATATACGGGGGAAGGTGTGATTTTTTTGCGTTATTTAACAAAGAAATATCAAATGAGTTGGGATCAATTTTTTGATCGAAAAAAAATAATTTTGTGAAAATCAGGAGGAAAGGAAGTCTGTTCTTTCGTTTCCTATTTTCCTTTTTTGAATGAAAATATTTACAAAGGTTGTTAAAACAATGTTTGATTTGATAATCAAAATGAAAAGATCAAGAAAAACAGAGACCATTTTTAATGTAAAATTGTGAAAATTTCTTCGGAAGTAACATTTTCTTTCTTGAGAAAAAGATAAAAAATTTGCGATTGTTATTTTAAATAATGTTGTTGATCTTTATTTTAAAAGATTAAAAATATGATATAATCGTATTAGAAACTAAGTAAATAAAGGGGTTTCACATGATTTGTTTTAACTGATAATCATAATAACTAGTTATTTATTATAGCTGTATACGGTTAGGAGTTTTGTCATGGATACAAGAGAAAAAGAGTTTTTAGCAGCAGAACAGCAATTTTTAACCGGAGAAAATTTTTATGTGCAGCATCTACTAGGTGTGCATAAAAAAGATGAAGCGTATGTATTTCGTGTCTGGGCACCACATGCACAGCAAGTCTGGCTTGTAGGTGATTTTAATGACTGGGAAGATACTCTGCCGATGGAAAAACGAGAAGAGTCAGGAATCTGGGAAGTCTCAACAACACTACCTACAGAAGGCGAGTTTTATAAATTTAAGATCCGACAAGCCGATGGTCGTGAAATAATGAAGATTGATCCGGTAGCCATTCGCTTTGAAGAGCGACCAGGTACGTCTGCGGTCTTGCATACAGTCCCAGAAAAAAAATGGAAGGATGGTTTGTGGCGAGGACGTCAAAAGCGAGCAGTCACCCGCAAACGCCCCTTGAATATCTATGAGGTGCATGCAAGTTCTTGGAAACAGCATCCTGACGGTACACCCTATTCCTTTGCAGATTTAAAAGAAGAACTTATTCCATATGTGAAAAAAATGGGTTATACCCACATTGAATTTATGCCTTTGATGGAGCATCCGTTGGGAATGTCTTGGGGTTATCAGCTGACAGGCTACTTTGCTTTATCTTCTTATTATGGAAGTCCGAAAGAGTTTCAAGACTTTGTCGAAGCTTGTCATTTGGATAATATTGGTGTTTTTATTGATTGGGTGCCAGGTCATTTCTGTGTAAATGATGATACATTGCCTTATTATGATGGGACACCAACCTTTGAATATGAGGATCCAAATCGAGCAAAGAACAATCGTTGGGGAACGATTTGTTTTGATTTAGGTAAGCCTCAAGTTCAAAGTTTTCTTATTTCCAGTGCTCTTTTTTGGATCGAGATGTACCATATTGATGGTATTCGAGTTGATGCAGTTTCCAGCATGCTGTATCTAGATTACGATGAGGGACCATGGGAACCTAATCATGAAGGTGGCAATCGAAATTATGAAGGTTATTATTTCCTACAGAAGTTGAATGCTGTGATCAAGCTGGCTCATCCAGGAGCAATCATGATGGCCGAAGAGAGTAGTTCCGAAACAAAGATTACTGGACTGATTGAAGATGGATCTCTGGGATTCGACTATAAGTGGAATATGGGATGGATGAACGATGTCTTGCGTTTTTACGAGATGGATCCAATTTTTAGAAGAGACAATTTCAGGTTATTGACTTTCTCGTTCATGTACATGATGGATGAAAATTATATTCTGGCGTTTTCTCATGACGAAGTGGTACATGGTAAGAAAAGTTTGATGCATAAAATGTGGGGGGATCGTTACAAACAATTCGCCCAATTGAGAAATATGTACACCTACATGATGACACATCCAGGTAAAAAACTGCTGTTTATGGGTAGTGAATTCGGACAATTTCTTGAGTGGAAGTATGACGAACAGTTGGAGTGGGGCAACCTCGATGATGAAATGAATCTCAAAATGCAGTATTTCACGAGTACGTTGAATCAACTCTATACAGACGAACGATCTTTATGGGAGCAGGAAGACATTCCTGAAACGATCGAGATCATTGATGCAGACAATCTGGATGATACCGTCTTGTCGTTTATCAGAAAGGGCAAAGCTAAAAAAGATTTCTTGATTGTTGTTTTGAACCTAACACCGGTTGAACGACATGATTTTACTATAGGGGTTCCATATCCAGGAACTTATCAAGAAATATTCAATACAGAAATGGAGGCGTTTGGCGGCACGTGGACAAGGCATAACGAGGACTCTCAAACAGTAGAGGAATCATTTAAACAGTTTGATTATCAGATTCGGACGATTGTTCCTGCTTTGGGAGCATTGATCATTCGTCCAGATAAGATCAATTTAAGAGAAAAGAAAAAAATCAAAAAAGCAACTCAGTTGAAAGGGGGAAAGGTGGAAACTTCACCGAAGCAATGAAAACAGAAATGGTAGCTATGATCCTCGCGGGAGGGCAAGGATCGCGACTAGGAAAGTTGACAAAAAATATAGCTAAACCCGCAGTTCCTTTTGGAGGAAGATATCGGATCATCGATTTCGCATTAAGCAATTGTACAAACTCAGGCATCAACAATGTAGGGGTAGTCACACAATATCAGCCGTTGGCACTGAATGGACATATTGGAAATGGAGCAAGTTGGGGATTAGATGGGATCAATTCTGGTGCGACGATCTTACAGCCTTATTCCAGTTCAGAGGGAAGTAAATGGTTTGAAGGAACAGCGCATGCGATTTATCAAAACATGTCTTATATCGATCAATTAGATCCGCAATATGTTTTAGTTTTATCTGGAGACCATATTTACAAGATGGACTACGAGAAAATGCTAGATGACCATAAACGTCACAACGCTTCATTGTCTGTAGCGGTCATCGAGGTTCCTTGGAAAGAGGCGTCTCGCTTTGGGATCATGAATACAGACGACAATGATCGCATCATTGAATTTGAAGAAAAACCTGAAGAGCCTAAGAGCAATCTAGCTTCAATGGGAATCTACATTTTTAACTGGGGACGTTTGAGAAGTGTTTTGAAAACCTTGAATGCTAAAGACAGCTCAATGAATGACTTTGGTCATCATGTGATTCCTGCTTATTTGGACAGTGGTGAAAATGTTGTTGCCCATCGATTCTCAGGTTATTGGAAAGATGTAGGAACGATCGATTCACTTTGGGAAGCCAATATGGAATTCCTGAAACCTGACATGGAATTGGATATTCGTGATAAAGGTTGGAGAATCTATTCTAAAAATCCAATTTCACCACCACATTTCGTTACAGCTACAGGTTCTGCCAAAAACTCGATGATCTCTGATGGCTGCTACATTGCAGGTGATATTGATCATAGTGTCTTGTCAGACGATGTGCAAGTCAAAGAAGGGGCAAGCATCACGGATAGTGTGATCATGTCTGGAGCAACGATCGGTAAAAACGTAAAAATTCATAAAGCAATCATTGGGGAAGATGCCATTATCGGTGACAATGCTGAAATTGATGGTTCGGAAGAGATTGCAGTAGTTGGATATTCTGAAGTGATTGGAGTGAAGATTGATGAAGACTAACAAAATGTGCGCATTAGTAGGAAATCTGCATCGTTACGATGAATTGTTACCCTTGACAGAACGTCGTCCCTTGGCTACTTTGCCATTTGACGGTAAGTATCGTTTGATTGATTTTAATTTATCAAGTATAGCCAATGCAAATATTAAATCATTGTTCATGGTCTTTAACGAAGGAGAAACACAATCTGTTTTCGACCATATTGGTGGAGGAAAAGAATGGGGATTAGACGGGATCCAAAATAGTTTCTTCATTCAAATTTATCAAGATTTCATCCGCCGCGGGGACAATAACAGCAGCTATTATGATCTGGTGATCGACTACTTGAAAAAATCTAAATCAGACTATGCGGTTTATATGGGAAGCAAGATCTTAGTAAACATTGATTTACGCGCATTGCTTCATATTCATCAAGCTCATGGAAATGATATGACGGTTGTTTACAAGCGAGTTCCGAAAGATAAAGTTTATAAACAGGACATCTTACTTACTCTGGGTGAAAACAACGTCATCGAAGAAACGACTTTGGCCAAAGATGCAGAACCAGCTGAATTGGTGAACTTAAGTACGGATATATTTATTATCAAGACAAGTAAGCTGATCGAGATCTTAAAACAAAAACAAGCCGATGGTATCTTGGGCAATGTAGAAGCCTTCTTACGTGAAAGAATCGGTGAGACAACCTATGCTTACGAATACACTGGCTACTTGAATAATATTTATGATATTCCTTCTTATTACAGTGCCAATATGGATATGCTGGATCCTCAGAAATTCAATTCATTGCTTTACTCAAGTCAAAAGGTCTATACAAAGATGAAAAATGAAGTACCAACTTACTACTCTGAATCATCTGTTGTCAACAACAGTCAATTTGCGACAGGCTGTTTGATAGAGGGACAAGTTGAGAATACCTTGGTTGGACGTGGAACGAAGATTTACGAAGGAGCAGAAGTCCATGATTCATTGATTCTGCCGACCAATACGATCAAGTCAAATGCTGTGATCAAATATGCGATTCTTGACAAAGATATTGTTGTTGAAGAGGGCGTGCATATTGAAGGTACTGCAGATAAACCAGTAGTGGTTAGAAAAGGTAGTTACGTAACAGAAGATATAATCGGAGGTTAGAGAATGAAACTTCTATTCGCAGCAGCGGAATGCGCACCATTTTTCAAAACAGGTGGTTTGGGAGATGTAGCAGCTGCTTTACCTAAAGAATTAGTAAAGAAAGATATTGAGACAGTCGTTGTCTTACCATATTTCACAAAAATGCCTCCGCAATACAAAGAACAGCTAGAGGACGTGATGGACTTTACTATTTCTGTTGGCTGGCGTCAGCAGTATTGTGGAGTGAAAAGACTATGGATGAATGGTCTGACTTATTATTTCATCGACAATATGTATTATTTTGATCGTGAAAGCTTATATGGTTATTACGACGATGGTGAACGTTTTGCCTTCTTACAGATGGCGATCATTGAATTGATGGAACGAATCAATTTCATTCCGGATGTCTTGCATGTCAATGATTATCATACAGCGATGATTCCCTTCTTATTGAAAGAAAAATATCACTGGATCGAAGCCTACCGCTCGATTCGGACTGTTTTGACGATTCATAATATTGAATTTCAAGGCCAATATGGGAAAACGGTCTTGCCTGACCTATTCGGCATGGGGACAGAACGCTACGATGACGGAACGGTTCGTATGGGGGATGCCTTGAACTTTATGAAGGCGGGGATTCTGTATTCCGACCGTGTGAACACCGTGAGTCCTTCCTATGCAAAAGAAATTCAAACCACTGAATTTGGTTCTGGATTGGATCAGATTTTGCGTATGGAGAGTGGCAAACTGAGCGGTATTTTAAACGGAATCGATTATGAGATCAATGATCCGGAAACTGATCCGGCACTTGTCGCTCATTATTCAGTAGATGATCGATCTGGCAAAGCGGATAACAAAGATGAATTGCAGCGTTTAATGGGGCTTCGTCCTAAACCAGAAGTACCATTGATCGCAGTGGTCAGCCGCTTGACTTATCAAAAAGGTTTCCATCTAGTATTGGATGAATTGGAAAATCTTTTGCAGTTCGATATTCAATTCGTGCTGCTAGGGACCGGAGATCCGTTGTTCGAAAATCGCTTCCAGTCGATTGCGGAAAGATATCCGGAGAAATGCTCTGTAAGTATTTCTTTTGATGTGAATTTGGCACAAAAAATGTATGCAGGAGCCGACATCTTCCTTATGCCTTCAGCTTTTGAACCTTGTGGATTGTCACAAATGGTTTCTATGCGCTATGGTACTTTGCCAGTCGTTCATGAGATTGGCGGATTGAAGGATACGGTGGAACCTTTCAACCCAATTGAAGGTTCAGGAACAGGTTTTGGTTTCCAAGACTTTTCTTCCTACCATTTGATGGAATGCTTGAAGAAAGCCATTGAATTGTATGATGAGTCTCCAGCAGCATGGGATACGCTGTGCCATAATGCGATGTCCAAGGATTTCAGCTGGGAAACTTGTTGTGAAGGATACCTTGCTTTGTATAAAAGCTTAGTATAAATTATAAAATTATTGGGAGGCAGACTGAAACGTTGTTTTAACAATGTTTCAGCCTGTTTTTCCCAACAGGGGGTAAGGACCATTTTAACGAAAGAAAATTTAAAAGAAGAATTAAGGCAACGAGTAAGGGAAAGCTATGCGCTTGAACTAGAAGATGCCTCAGCAAACGAACTGTTTTTCACCTTAGGGAATTTGGTTAAAGCAGTTTACAATGACAACTGGCGTGAAACATGGAAAAATTATTTGAAGGAAGAACAAAAACAAGCGTACTATTTCTCCATCGAGTTTTTACCTGGAAAAATGTTGAAAAGCAATTTATTGAACTTAGGCTTATTAGAATTGGTTCGTGACACATTGGCGGATTTGAATGTCGATTTGGAAGATTTGGCAGAAGTTGAAAAAGACATGGCTCTTGGTAACGGTGGCTTAGGTCGTCTGGCTTCTTGTTTCATGGATTCTATCGCATCCAGCGGTTTACCAGGAAATGGAAATGGAATTCGCTATGACTATGGTTTGTTCAAACAACAATTTGTGGATGGCTATCAAGTAGAACTACCAGATGAGTGGTTGAAAAACGGAAATGTTTGGGAGATCCGTCGTCCAAGTAAAGCAGTAGATGTCCATTTTGGTGGACATGTTTACATGAAAAAAAATGAAGAAGGAAAACTGAAACCAGTTGGAGAAGACCAAATCATCTTACGTGCGGTTCCATATGATACGGGGATGGTTGGTTATCAAAACGGAATTGTCAATACGATGCGTCTGTGGAGTGTAGAGATTCCACCTTCAGAAGAAGGAAAATATAAGAGTATTGAAGAGCGCCGAGCGTATGAAGATTTGACAGCAGTCTTGTATCCAGATGACTCAAATGAAAGAGGACGTATGACTCGCTTGTTGCAGGAGTATTTCTTCGTTTCTGCTGGGATCCAAAGTATTGTACGCTATTACCAAAAATTAAATAAACCTTGGCATGCGCTAAGTGAACAAGTAGCTGTGCATATCAATGACACACATCCAGCTCTATGTGTACCAGAGTTAATGCGTATTTTAATGGATGAGCATGATGTGAATTGGGAACAAGCATGGGATATCACAGTGAAAGTAATGAGTTATACCAACCATACGATCATGGCAGAGGCTTTGGAAAAATGGCCTATCTATTTGATGCAGCAAATCGTTCCTCGTATGTATCAAATCATTGAAGAGATCGATCGACGTTATGTAGCTTCTATGCGCGGAATTCATCCAGAAGATTTGATTCAGCGTACCCGGATCATCCAAGGGGATCAAGTGCATATGGCGAATTTGTCCATTATCGGTAGCCATAGCACCAACGGAGTGGCTAAGCTTCATTCAGATCTATTGAAAGCAGTGGTTCTACATGATTTCTATACGATTTACCCTGAACGCTTCAACAATAAAACAAACGGTATTGCTCAACGTCGTTGGTCACAATTAGCCAATGAGCCGTTGTCTAATACTTTAGATGAGGCAATTGGAAAATCATGGCGTAAAGATTCTGCTGATTTGAGTTTACTGATGAATTATCAAAATGATAAAAAAGTTTTGGATAAACTGGCAGAGGCGAAACATCAAAAGAAAGAAGAATTGGCGGAGTATATACAGGAAACGACGGGTGTCACAGTATCTCCGGATGCGATCTTTGATGTACAGATCAAACGTCTACACGCTTACAAACGTCAGCTCTTGAATCTGATGCACATTTTGAAATTGTATTTTGATTTGAAAGAAAATCCAGAAGTAGACATCCATCCGCGAGTCTTTATTTTTGGAGCTAAAGCTGCACCAAGCTATACGTATGCGAAAGCGATCATCAAAGCAATCAATGAAGTAGCAAATTTAGTTAACAACGATGAATCGATTCAAGGAAAACTGAAAATCGTCTTCTTGTCTAATTACAATGTTTCACTAGCTGAACGAATCATTCCAGCAGCAGACGTCAGTGAGCAAATCTCTTTGGCATCAAAAGAAGCTTCAGGAACCAGTAACATGAAACTGATGTTGAACGGCGCGTTAACTGTCGCTACTTTAGACGGTGCGAATGTAGAGATTCGTGATGCAGTCGGTGATGACAATATCTTTATCTTTGGTTTGACCGAAGAAGAAGTTTACGCATACTATGAAAATCATGAATATTCTTCTCAACGTATTTATGATGAAGACCCTGTCTTAAGACGTGTAGTTAATGCGTTTGTTGATGGAACGATTCCAAACATTGAATACGAAGGACGAGAAATCTTTGATTCCTTGTTGCGTTACAATGACGAATACTTCTTACTGCGTGATTTTGCTGACTATTGCCACGCACAAGAAAGAATCAACGAAACGTACAAAAACCAAGACTTATGGCGTAAAATCAGTTTAGTGAACATTGCAAAAGCAGGACGTTTCTCTTCTGATGATACAGTGAAGCTGTACGCTGAAGATATTTGGCAAATTGAGCCGATTTTTGCTCATACAGAAAAAGAGGGAACAAGCAATGTCTCTAATCAGATTTAATCCTTGGCAAAGTTACCATAAACAACCATTTGGAGCAGTCAAGGAAAATGGTCTCGCGCGATTATCTGTGGAGGTAATCGCCGAGAATATTGTACAAGTTTATCTGGTCATTCATAAAGATCATCAACCTGAACAGCGAATCATGATGCAGCAGCAAGAGAATGGTTTTTATTCTTACCAGTATTTCTTTAATCAGGGGAAAGGCTTGTATTTTTATCATTTTGAAGTCCATTCGACTGTGGCTGGTCAGACAAAGGTTGAGTATTACGGAGCCAGTGAACAGGGAGGAGAAGGTCAGCAGTATCCGTCAACTGACAGAATCTGGAACTTTCAAATTACCTGTTACCAAAAAGAAGAAACGACACCTGATTGGTATCGAAAGGGAACCTTCTATCAAATTTTTCCTGATCGTTTTTGTAATGGGAATAAAGATCAAAAAATCAATTCACCTAAGGAAAATACCTTTATTTATGCAACAGAAGAGGATGAACCCTTATATGTTAAGGGGCCAGAAGGGGATATCCTACGTTGGGATTTCTTCGGTGGGAATCTGCAAGGCATTATTAAGAAAATCCCTTATTTGAAAGAATTGGGAATCACGGGTATTTATTTAAATCCGATTTTTGAAGCCTGTAGTAATCATCGTTATGACACTTCAGATTATTTTAAAATTGATCCAGTTTTGGGAACGGAAGAGGATTTTAAAGAATTGTTGGATGAACTGCATGCCAATGATTTACATTTGATTCTTGATGGTGTATTCAGTCACGTCGGTCAAAACAGTCAGTATTTTAATGTCAACGGTTCTTACGGAGCGAACTCGGGTGCTTATCGAGATCGTCACAGTGAATATTTCTCATGGTTCAATTTTATTGACTATCCTCATGACTATGAATCTTGGTGGGGAATCAAAGATTTACCGGAGATCAATAAAAACGATCCGAAATTCCGTGAGTTTATCTTTGGCGAAGAAAAGAGTGTCTTGACGAAGTGGAACAAAATGGGGGTAGATGGTTGGCGTTTAGACGTTGCTGATGAGCTTCCAGATGATTTTATTGCCGGTATTCGTAAAAATCTCGATCGTTTTCCTGAAAAAATCCTGTTGGGAGAGGTTTGGGAGGATGCATCGAACAAGGTATCCTACGATGTACGCCGCAAATATATTTTGGGAGACCATCTACACGGTGTGATGAACTATCCCTTGCGTGACGGTGCGATCGATTTATTGAATGAACAGAAATCACCTGAGAATGTGGCTAAATCACTAACAAAATTGTATGAAAACTATCCTAAAGATATTTTTTACAACAATCTGAACAACATTGGGACGCATGATACTGAGCGTATTTTGACCATGTTGGGCAGCCACATTAAGAAACTGGACTTGGCCTTTGGATTCATGTTCTTGTTCCCAGGGATTCCCTGTGTTTACTATGGGGATGAAGCTGGTTTAGAAGGACGAAAAGATCCTGAAAATCGAAAATTTTTCCCGTGGAAGAGTATGAATCGGGAGATTTATGATAATTGTCGTCGTTGGATCCAGTATCGCCAAGATAACGACGTACTGATCAACGGAGATTTGAGTTTCTTCTATACAAACAATTTGTTTGGTATTTTGAGAAGAGATGGGGATCAATATGTTGCAATGCTAATGAATCCAACGAATTATCCTAAAACAGTCAATGGTAGTCTAACATTTATTGCTGAGGAAACACCGATGATTCAGGAAATCCGTACACGATTAAATAATCGGACGCTAGCTGAAAATAGTTATATTCTGATCAGCAGTAAGCAAAAACAGACAAGTATTGATTTAATGAAGCAAATGCAAAGTTCTACTAAAGTGTAAACGAGCAAAGCTGTTCTCTTTCTCTGTGAGCAGCTTTGTCTTTTTGTCTGTAGAAATTCCATGTTTTATGGTATTATAGAAGAAATTCAGCATTTAAAGGAATGAAAAATTATGGCGCAATATGAAGAAATCAAACGGAAACATTTTCGTTTTCCAGCATATTCAGATGAAGCAGGCGTAAAATTAGAATCCAATAGAGAAGGTTCTTCATTTTCCAATGATGAAAGCTGGATCATCACTGAGGAAAGTGGACAAGCACCTACACGCAGAGAGGATAAAGGCGAAGATCGTACTTTACGTCGCTCTCACCGTGTTAGTCAAGAAAAAGCGGGTCAAAGTATTGAGCAGAGAGAAGAACTGAAAAAACACCGCAAAAATTTACCTGATTATACGAAAAGATACCGGCCTGAAGTTACTTCTACAGGAAAAAAACATTTGTTTGGTGAAGCAGCTCCTCAAAGTACCTTTAAAGTAAAGGAAAAACGTTCAGAACCTGTAGCTCCTCAAAGAAAAAAAGGAGAATTCACCCGCTCTTACTTTGTTCCTAAATATATTCCAGCTTCTATGATTCCTGATGAGCCTACTGATAAAGTCGAAAAACAAGCACTTGAATCTGCGATGGCAAAAGACAGTTACCTACTTTTCGATACTGAGCCGTCAGCATTTCAAGAACGAAAAGATACGGATCCTGCTGTTAGCAAATTTAAGCAGCCGAATTCTGAGGTGTCTATGACTAGAAGCCAGTATCGACGAACTTCAAAAAAAGAGAAAAAACGTTCGGTGCTAGATCAGTCGCTGGAAGGTCTGATTCAAGATGAAACCTTTGAATCAGAAAGTAAAGGCTATTTCAAAAAGTGATTTGACGACCTCAACAGCTATTGTTGAGGCTATTTTTTCATATTGAGAAGCAATTGCTGTGGTAGAGTAAACGATTATTCAGGAGAAAAATAGATGATTGATTCAGTTGATTTAGATATTGTTTATGCGATTCGCTTAAAAGCCATGTATCCAGGAGAAGACGTGGAGATTGTGAAGGTTCCTGGAGATGAACATGCACATCACTACGGTTTCTTTGATGCGGACCAATGTGTCAGCGTGGTGTCAGTATTTATGGAAGAAAACGGTTGTCAGATTCGAAAATTTGCCACATTGCCAGACTATCAAAACAAAGGATTTGGTACGCAACTGTTGAATGAGATTTTAAAAACGTACAGCAAACCCTTTTTCTTGAATGCGCGTAAAGCAAAAATCGGTTTTTATGAAAGATTTGCTTTCAAGGAAACCGAGAACACTTTCATCAAAAATGGGCACGAGTATGTCGTCATGATTCTCGAATAGGTATGGTAATGGCCGACAATAATTAAATCCTTTTCGTAGTCAAGTGTTGTTAGACGAAGTTGATTTAAATGGTGACAAATAGTTGAGAAATCCGCGAATTTTTTAAGCAAATATTGACAAAAAATTCAATTCCAAGTAAAATTTTATTGTTGTAGGCGGATGTGATGGAATGGCAGACATGTACGCTTGAGGGGCGTATGAGCTTAGCTCGTACGGGTTCAAATCCCGTTATCCGCATAGGTGAAAGCTGATATCGACTGTTGTTGATGTCAGCTTTTTTTATTTTTTCACTAAGAGCTCCAAATTTTTTGCGCGTTTTTCCAGAAAATTTGCTATAATAGAAACACTTAAAAAAAGTGAGAAAAACAAGGAACACATTGAAGTACACAGGAAGTATATAAGTGAAAAGAGGATGACTATGAGAAATTTTGAAAAGTCTAGTAAACTTGAAGGTGTTAGTTATGATGTACGTGGACCTGTTTTAGAAGAAGCAGATCGCATGCAGGATGAAGGAATCAGTATTTTAAAATTAAATACTGGAAACCCTGCGACATTCGGATTTGAAGCGCCCAATGAAATTGTGCGCGATTTGATCATGAATGTCAGAGAGTCAGAAGGTTACTCTGATTCAAAAGGAATTTTTTCTGCACGTAAGGCAATCGAACAATATTGTCAATTAAGAAATTTTCCAAATGTAACGATCAATGATATTTACACAGGTAATGGTGTGAGCGAGCTGATTACAATGTCAATGCAGGGACTTTGCGACAATGGGGACGAAGTATTGGTTCCGATGCCGGATTATCCTTTATGGACCGCATCGATCTCATTGGCTGGAGGAAAGCCTGTTCATTATATCTGTGATGAAGCGAGTGAGTGGAATCCTGATGTAGCAGATATTCGCTCAAAAATTACTCCTAAGACAAAAGCGATCGTATTGATCAACCCGAATAATCCAACGGGGGCGGTTTATCCAAAAGAAATTCTAGAACAAATCGTTGAGGTTGCACGCGAATTTGATTTGATTATTTTCTCAGATGAGATCTATGATCGTTTGGTTATGGACGAGTATGAGCATATTCCGATTGCAACACTGGCACCGGATCGTCCGGTGGTGACTTTCAGTGGCTTGTCCAAATCTCACCGCGTGGCTGGTTTCCGCGTAGGTTGGATGGTTTTAAGTGGAGAGAAAAAAGGTATCAAAGGATACATTGAAGGATTGAACATGTTGTCTTCTATGCGGTTGTGTTCAAATGTATTGTCTCAGCAGATCGTCCAAACCGCATTAGGCGGTCATCAAAGCATGGACGAATTGATGCTTCCAGGTGGCAGAGTATACGAGCAAAGAGAATTCATCTACAATGCGATCAATGAGATTCCTGGGCTATCGGCAGTCAAACCGAAAGCGGCATTTTATATCTTCCCTAAAATCGATACGAAGCGATTTAACATTTTGGATGATGAGAAATTCGTGCTAGACTTCCTACATGAGCACCATATTCTGTTGGTTCATGGTGGTGGGTTTAATTGGCAGGAACCGGATCACTTTAGAATCGTCTATTTGCCGAATATGGAAGATCTAAAACTGACCGCAACGAAAATGCAGGAATTTTTAGCTACTTACAAACAAAAATAAAAAAAACGGAGAAACCAATGTTTAAAGGTTTCTCCGTTTTTGATTGTAGCAATTAACTAGCTAGTATTTCACATTTCTTTTTACTGACGATCATGCGACCGCTAAATTTGTCCATAATTTCTTTGGAAGGTTCGTTGACTTGTATGAGAAATGAATTTTCGTATTCTCGTTCGATAAATCCAAAAAGAGTCAGATCTTCCCACTTAAATGTTACGTTTGTCTTCGTTTCCATGCTTGTCACTCCGTTCTAACCTATAGGAAATCCCGAACATCTCTATAGATTGGAATTTTCCTTTGTTACATTATGTGTTAAAATGTACAAAAAGTGAAATGCGAATTCGCATATTTTAGGAGAATAAAAAATGGACGTTTTACAGGAAATAAATTTTGGAGAAACCATCAAAAAAATTCGTAAAGAACAAAACATGACTCAAAAAATGTTGTCTCAGGGAATCTGTGCGCAAAGTGTCCTCAGTCGGATTGAAAATGGGATTGAAGTTCCGAATGTGATCGTCTTGCAACAGATCTGTCAGCGATTAAATATTACGATGGATAAGCTGCTTTACTCACAGCCAAGTGAGATCCAGCAAATCAATGCCTTATTTCTGAGAATCCACTACCATTTGATTCATCAAAATTATCAGCAAATGGAACAGCTTCTGGAGAGTTCCTCTTTGACCGAGCATTTGTATTTGGATACGGATCTTCAATTGTATTATTATTATTTAGGAAGCTGTGAATTTTTTTTGTATGATGCTCACGATGCGGCGATTCAATCTCTGAAAAAAGGGCTTTCTTATACGTACACCAAAGGAAAGAACAATGTTTCAGCGATTGAGATTCAATTAATGAGCTGTTTAGGTCGTGTTTTTGGTAGTGCCGGTAACAATGAGCAGGCGACCCATTATTTAAATCTAGCCTATGCATCGCTTCAGTCTTTACCAATTGAATCAATGCGTTTTGAATTGAGCAAGGTCTTTTATAATTTTGGCAGTTTTCTTTTTGGAATCGAAGAAGATGAGAAAGCTTTAGAGGTGGCAGAACAAGGGATTCTTTGGGCACAGCAGCGGAGTAGCTATTATTATTTAGAAGAGTTGTTTTCTTTGTGTGGAAAGATTTGTAAGAGAATAGGGCTGGTGGAAGAAGCAAAGGAATACATGGATCTGTCTCATTGTATCCAAAAAATCCGCTGAAATGGTGTAGACCTTTCTTGACATTTTTTCTAATTAAGAGTAATTTTAAATTAGAAAAGACATAGAGGAGAGAGACAAATGAGAACATTTGTAAGCGCAACGAAATTTTTCTTGAAATCAGGGGTCAAAGGTCCTGGATACTTAGAGATTGTTGATGGAAAATTCGGTGAATATTTTTCAAATTTACCAGAGGAAGAAGTAACGCTGATCGATCATTCTGACAAATGGATTGCGCCGGGGTTAGTTGACACGCATATTCATGGCTATATGAATCATGATGTGATGGACAATGACGCGGAAGGGATCAAGGTCATGTCGGAGGCTCTGTTGGCATGTGGAGTAACATCTTTTTTACCAACAACATTGACTTCGAGCAAGAAACTATTGAAAGAAGTCGCAGCGACAGTCGGTAGCGTCCAAAAAGAAGTGACTGGAGCCAAGATCCAAGGTATTTATTTTGAAGGCCCATTCTTTACAGAAGAATACAAAGGTGCTCAAAATCCGTCTTATTTCGGTGATCCAGATATCGAGACTTTTCATGAGTGGCAAGAAGCTTCTGGCGGTATCATCAAAAAAATCGCTTTGGCTCCCGAACGTGAAGGAGTCAAGAAATTCGTTGAACAAGTGACCAGTGAAAGTGTAGTTGTTTCTTTAGGCCACAGTAACGGTACCTTGGAAGACGCTGCTGAAGCCGTAGAAGCAGGTGCGAGTGTCTTTGTTCATGCCTTCAATGGGATGCGTGGATTGAATCATCGTGAACCAGGAATGGTCGGGGCATTGCTGAGCTTACGGGATGTTTTCTCAGAGTTGATTTGTGATGGACATCATGTTCATCCAAGTGCGGCTAGTATCTTGATGGAAAAAGCTGGTCATGATCATGTGGCATTGATCACCGACTGTATGATGGCTGGTGGAATGCCTGATGGTGATTATATTTTGGGAGAATTTCCAGTAGTCGTCAAGGAGGGCACTGCCCGTATGCAAGAAGGCAATCTTGCAGGAAGTATCTTAAAATTAAAAGAAGCAATCAAAAATGTTGTTGATTGGGGATTGGCAACTCCTGAGCAGGCAGTAATGATGGCCAGTTTGGTACCGGCCATCAGTTGTAAGCTTGACGATGTTTGCGGTATGATCAAAAAAGGCCGTGATGCAGATTTTATCGTTTTAAATCCAGACATGACCTTAGAAGCCACCTACTTAGATGGTAAGCAGCGTTATGCTATATCTAAATAAGTGAATGGTTGAAAAATCCTAGTGATTAGTAAAAGAAGGCAATCAGACAAAAATAGTCTTGATTTCCTTCTTTTTTACGTTGTGTTAAACTAATATTGAAGCGTAGAAAGGAGCGCAAAGGATGAGTTACATTGATGTCATTGACGAAGTAAAAAAATATCAAATGGGTGACACGACGATCATTGCAAATGATGGTGTGACCTTTGGGGTGGAAAAAGGAGAAGTGGCTGTGATTTTAGGTCCGAGTGGGGCCGGTAAATCCACGGTTTTAAATATACTTGGTGGTATGGATAGCTGTGACAGTGGGCAAATCGTTATTGATGGTGTCGATATTGCCGATCATGATGCCAAGCAGTTGACAGAATACCGTAGAAACGATGTAGGCTTTGTTTTTCAATTTTATAATTTGGTTCCTAATTTGACTGCTCGAGAAAATGTTGAGCTAGCGGCTCAGATCGTAGAACAGGCAATGGATGCAGAAGAGATTTTGCTTCAAGTGGGCTTAGGGAAACGAATGAATAATTTTCCTTCTCAATTATCAGGAGGAGAGCAACAGCGGGTAACAATCGCGCGTGCTTTGGCGAAGCGACCAAAACTGTTGCTTTGCGATGAACCAACAGGGGCATTGGATTATGAAACAGGAAAACAGATTTTACAGATTTTAGAAGACACGGCTCGTAAAATAGGAACGACTGTCATTATTATTACTCACAACTCACAAATTGCGCCAATGGCGGATCGAGTGATTCGGATCAATGATGCAAAAGTTCGGAGTATTGAATACAATGACTCGCCAACACCTATTTCTCAAATTGAGTGGTAGGGGGAAAAGATGAAGAACAATGCATTATTAAAAAGTAGTATAAGAGAAATCAAACAGTCTCCCGCTCGCTTTTTTTCCATTTTGGGGATTATTTTTTTGGGCGTCGCTTTTTTCGTCGGGATCGGTGCAACGGGTCCTGATATGATCAAGTCCGCTGGCAATTATTATGAGGCACAGCGTTTGGCAGATGTTTCTGTCCTTTCGACTTTAGGATTTTCAGAAGAAGATCAAGAATATCTTGAAGAACGTTCGGAGATCGATACGATCGTCTTGCAATATATGACGGATATCCATATTGCATCAAAAAATGAGATTTTTCGTTTTTACAGCTTTGACAAGGACAAATTGAACCAGCCGAAGTTGGAAGTTGGAAGACTTCCGGAAACAGCCGATGAGGTTGCCTTGGACAGTCGTAGCCAATTTCTTTATGAGTTGGGGGAGACGATCGAGATTACCGACTCTGACGATACAGAAGAAAGCTTGGCCAGTCATACACTAGAAATTGTCGGATTTGTCACTAGTCCGGAGTTTATCGATAATTCCAAACGCGGCAATACCAATGTCGGAAATGGTGCGGTTGATTATTTTGCTTTGTTGGTCGATGAGGCTTTTCAAACGAATGCCTATGCTCGTATGTTGCTGACCTTCAGCAATCTAAAAGAAGTGGCTGCTTACTCAGACGAATACGAGGAAAAAATTGATAAAAATATTGAACAATTGGAAGAATGGCTTGAGCCGAGACAACAAGAACGTCTGATAGAGATTCAAGAGCTCGCCAATAAAGAACTTGAAGAAAACCGTCAAAAGATCCAAGATGGGGAAAAACAGCTAGAGGATGCTGAAAAAGAACTCCAAGAAGCCAAGGAAAAATTAGATGAGGGAAGAGCAGAATTACGTTCCGGGAAAGCGGAGTTTCGTGAGAAAATCACTGCGGCAAAGGCAGAGATCCGCGGAAAAGAAGCACAATTGCGACAAGGTTCTTCTGAGCTACGAGAGCAAGAGCGCACGTTAAACGAAAACCAGCGGGAGGTAGACCGCCAAGCAGGGGCGCTGGAGAGCTACGAAGAGCAGTTGGGTCAACTAATGGATCAAAGAGATCAACTGGAGGATACCTTGTGGCAGTTGCAAAATGCTCAAGACTCTTATCAAGAGTTAGTTTCCTTATTAGAGGAAGTAGACCAGTTGCCTGTCGAAGAGATTTCAACTATTTTGGAAGATATCCGAGGAGAGCTACGTTATTTGATCAGTCAGCTTCCGGAATCTAACGAATGGGCTGGTCAGATCGATCAGCTTTTGGATCTGGTAACACCGGAGACCTTAGCTACACTCAGACAGCAGATTAACGCTTTGGGAGGAATGATCCAATCCCAAATCACCACATTGGAACAAAGTCTGGCACAAATCGACTCTGGCATGGCGGAGATTACTGCTGGACAAGAACAGCTATATGCGGCACAGCGCCAATTGGATGCTGGTCGACAACAGATTGAAGCTGCGAAAGAACAGATCGATAGTGGCAAAGACCAATTAGCTGAAGGAAAAGCCCAGCTGGCAGTTGAGGAAGAACGAGGGAAGAATCAACTAGAAGCTGCTGAAAAAGAGTTGGAAGCTGGAGAAAAAAGCTATGAAGAAGGTCTAGAAAAATTCAATGAGCAAAAAGAAAAAGAGCTACCAAAATTAAAAGAAGCACAAGAAACATTGGAAGAAGAGCAGGATAGGGTAGATGATTTGGAGCCGGCTGAGTTTACCTTACTGGATCGAATCAGCAATCCTGGTTATGCAGAATATCAATCGAACGCCGATCGAATCTCATCGATTGCTACCGTTTTCCCAACGATTTTCTTCTTCATCGCAGCCTTAGTTAGCTTAACCACGATGGGAAGAATGATCGAAGAAAAACGAGTAGAGATCGGTACGTTGAAAGCACTTGGCTATAAAAACAGCGAAATCGCGCAAAAATTTCTGATCTATTCTTTATCTGCAGGTTTGTCCGGAGCTGTTTTAGGTTTGGCTGTCGGTTTTTATCTGTTTCCAACGATTATCATCAGTGCTTATGGACAGCTCTATAATATCAAAGAGTTTGCTACACCATGGTATTTGGGCTACAGTAGTATCGCTGTTGTCATCGCACTTGCCTGTACGGTCGGGATCGCCATGGTTTCTCTGAGAGTCGATTTATTCAGTGCGCCAGCCGTCTTGCTACGTCCGAAAGCACCCAAAGCCGGTAAACGTATCTGGCTGGAATATCTTCGTCCTTTATGGAAAAGATTGAGTTTTATCCAAAAAGTAACAATGCGTAATCTTTTCCGTTACAAAGCACGCATGCTAATGACGATTTTTGGTATCGCAGGTTGTACAGCGATGATTTTGACTGGTTTTGGTCTAAGGGATTCAATCAGTGATATCGTTCCAATCCAGTTCACTAAGATCTGGCATTATCAGGGAATCGTCACTTTCTCTGAACGTCCAGAGCAAGATGAGTATGAAACGTATCTGAATGAAGTAACTGATTTACCAGACTATCAAGAGCATCTGGCAATTTCGTCTGAAACCTTAGTGATGGATCAGTCTGGGAAAGCTAGTCAGGATGTAACGGTCTATGTACCCGAAGATACCGAGAAACTGTCTGAGTTTGTCTTATTCAATGACCGTCAGACAAAAGAAGTCTATCAGCTGACAGATGATGGAGCGATTATCAATGAAAAGCTGGCTAAACTATTTGAACTATCGGTGGGGGATTCTTTGGTTTTGAAAAATGCGGACAATGAATCCTTTGAAGTAACTGTTTCAGCAGTTGTTGAGAATTATGCTGGACATTTTGCCTACCTGTCGCCAGAGTATTTCGAAGAAGTTTTTCATGAGACACCGGAGTACAATACAGATTTGTTGTTGTTTGAAGGGGAACAATCGAAGGAAACCGAGCAAGAGATCGCCGAAAAATTGATGGAGCATGAGGAAGTGATCAATGTCAGCTACTTGTCTGATTCATCGACGTCCTTGGATGACACGACTGCTACATTGAACATCGTTGTTTGGGTGCTGATTATTTCAGCTGGTTTGCTGGCGTTTATTGTCTTGTACAATCTAAACAATATCAATATTTCTGAGCGGATCCGTGAATTATCGACAATCAAAGTTTTAGGATTTTATGATAATGAAGTGACCATGTATATTTACCGCGAAAATATTTTTCTAACATTCTTTGGGGTTTTGACTGGATTGCTTATGGGGCGAGTGCTCCACAGCTATGTACTACAGACGGTTGAACTGGATATGATCATGTTTTCGCCGGCTGTCCATACGGTGAGTTATCTTTATGCAAGTTTGATCACGGTATTCTTTACTATCGTTGTTGGGCTGGTCATGTATTTCAAACTGAAGAAAGTAGATATGATCGAAGCATTGAAGTCAAATGAGTAAACAAAAAAGTGAGACGATTTCGTCTCACTTTTCTTTTTCGTTTTCATGTTTTATTTGTTCTTGGATCTCAAGTAAACGTTCCTCCAGAGAAGCTTCCTCTTCTTTCAGAAGGGTCAGATCATCTTTGATTTCCTGTACTTTTTCCGTTTCGGGCGGTTGAATGATAGCATTCAGAAAAATCGCTATCAGTATTCCGATAAAGGTATCTAAAACACGAGCTAAAGCATAGCCAACCGATTCTCCTGTAGGAATACTCATTGTAATCATCAGCATGGTTGCGACAGCTGAAATAATTCCGGCATTATTGTTGATGCCGTCAGAAACAGTAATCACTAGAGCTACTAGGATCGGGAGTGCAATCAGTTCGACAACGAAGTTAGGGCTAAAATACTGCTGTAGCAACAGATAAAAAATAGCAGCTAGTCCGCCGATCGCATTACCGATCACCCGTGATTTTCCAAAAGTGTAGGTTGAAGTCAGGTCTTGACGCAAAGAAAAGACGGCAGCCAAAGCGGCAATCAATGGTTGTCCACGATCGAACAACTGAAAAATCAAAATACAGATCAATACAGCCAATGAAGATTTGAATGTTCTCATTCCAAACCTAAAACGACCTAAATGCATGATTGTCCTCCTTTTTGTTAGGTATCTCCATAATAGCGAAACTTCAAAGGAAATTCTAGTCTAAACTCCTTATGTTTAGTATAATTCTAGTATTGAGGTCACAATTTCCAAATAGTGTTGTTTAGAACTGCTTACTACCCAGAGAAGTCTGCTTTTACCAGCTGCAAGCAAGATCTTCTGTCAGAGAAGCGTTAATATAAAAAATCAAGTGACTATAATATTGTCACTTATTGGGAGGAGTCTGCATGAAAATTGGTTTGAGAACGGTGAAGACCGCAGTAGCAGCTGTATTGGCGATGCTTTTGGCAGGTGCTTTGAATTTGTTGTATGCTCCGTCAGCAGGAATCATTGCTGTTTTGAGTGTAGGGAACACAAAAAAATCCTCTGTAGATACAGCTTTGGCTAGATTGATCTCCTTGGGGATTGCTACGAGTCTGTCCTTCCTTTGCTTTACGCTGATTGGCTACAACGCTCTAGCTTTTGGTGTATATTTGCTGTTGTTTATTTCTATTTCAGCAAAATTTCAACTGACCGACGGAATCGTAGTAAATTCTGTGTTAGTCACGCATTATATGATGGAAGAATCTTACTCCTGGCTACTGATTAAGAACGAATTTTTACTGATGACGATCGGTGTTGGTTTTGCTTTGTTGCTAAATCTCTATATGCCGGATATTGAAAAACAGTTAAAGCAGAAACAGTTGAATATTGAAGAAAATTTTCGTGAGATTTTATCTGGCATGGTCAGGACTTTGAATCAGAATCCGAAAGAGATGTTAGACAAAGAATGTCAAAAATTGTTGATCTTTATTCGTCAAGGGCAACAAAAAGCTCAGATGTATCAGGAAAATCAATGGCAAAGGACTGATGTGTATTACGAAGAATATTTCTCGATGCGCCGGACACAGGTTCGGATGTTGTCAGATATGGTCAATCTTTTAAAAGACATTGAAGTAGAAGAAACATTGGTAGAAAATCTGCGGCCATTACTGGAGTTTACTGTAGAGACTTTTCATGAGGCGAATGATGGAACGGAGATTTTAAAACGGATTGATGCTGTTTATGAAATTTATCGAATGAAGCCACTGCCTCAAGACAGAGAGGAATTTGAAAATCGTGCCAGACTATTCCAGTTTTTACAGTCTTTTAAAAGTTTTATTGAGATCAAAACAGAATTTTCTAAATCGATCGCTAAACTAAATGAAGAGACAGCTAGTGAATAGCTGTCTCTTCATTGCTTACCAAAAACTACGCATCTGATCTAGAATACGAATAACATCTTGTGTCAAAGGCAAGGTGCGATTTTCTGCACCTTCGACGGTGTCGATGAATGTTTGGATTTCATAATTGAGTGCTTCGCTTGTCTCTCCGGCAGTGATCGTTTCTTTAGAACTATCCAAATAGGTAATCTCTGCTTGGTCTGCACGAGGGTAATCGTCTATTGTAATGAAGCCTTTTTCAAAGGCAACGATCCCTTGTTTAGGCATCTTCGTTTGGAATGAAAGAGTGACAGAAGCCATTTCGTCTTTTTCGTTTCTCAAAACGGTGATCGATTGTTCGTCGACACCAGTCTCGAATTTCAAGACATCACTGAATAATACTCTGGGTGTTTCTGTTAGGAAAAAACGAGCAAATGAGACAGCATAGGTACCGATATCCAATAGCGCTCCGCCAGCTAATTCTGGATTAAAGAAACGATTGGTCGGATCGGGCTCTTTGTAACTACCAAAAGGTGCCTGGATCATTTTTAATTTTCCGAGTTTTCCGCTCTCAGCAATTTTTTGAAGCTCTAAATACAAAGGCATATTGAAGATCGTCATTGCCTCTTGTAACACAAGATTTTTTTCTTTAGCCAGCTCAATTTCCTCAACTAGTTCTTGACTGTTCATGGTGATGGCTTTTTCGCACAAAACATGTTTCCCCGCTTCTAATGCTGCCATAATGTAGCTGTGATGTACATTGTTTGGTACGGCGATATAAATGAAATCGATGGCTTCATCCGCCAGCATTTCATCCACTGATTCATAAGCATTCGGGATCGAGAATTTTTCTGCGAATGCTTGGACTCGAGGATATTTTCGAGCGGCAACGCCAAGGATCTCACTGTTTTCACTATGGAAACCTTCTGCAAATTGATGGGCGATGTCACCTAATCCAATAATGCCCCAACGATAGTCTGTCATTTTTTTGTCTCTCCTTTTCTTCTAAGTACTCTCAGTATAACAAAGTATGTTAAAATTGAGAAAAGTTAGTAGCAAAAAGTTTCTTTTCTTTTCAAATTTAAGTAAAATAAAAACGGAGGGATCAGATATGCATGATATATATATTGAACTGGTTTTAAGTGCGATTCAGGAGCAGTACGGCACTGAGTCGTTATTTTATGAAAACAATCTAGGTATTTCTGATGAAAAATGGACAAGTTGGAAAAATGGGAGAACAACATTAGCGCCTGAAGAAAATCAAAAGGTCAAGAATTTATTTAGTGATTACGAATGGATGTTACTCCAAAAAGTATTGCGCCAAACAATCATTTATCCTGAAAAACGAGGAGTTGCGGTGAGTGAATACCGCAAAATGAAAACAGAGATTGCCCGTAAATGGTTAAATATCGGTCTTGGGACGGTGGAAATGTCTCAAGCAAAAGAGGAAAATAATGCTAACCAATTCTTGAATCTGCGAGTAGGCATTCAGTATGATGAGTGGGGTTTTGATGATATTTTGACTTTTCGATTGCCAGCAACTTTACAGCAACATCTGGAAAACGAACAAGTAGCTCTGTTAGATTGGGTCAATGAGAACTTAGAAGAAACTTACAATAAATGATCGAGAGGAGAAAAAACGGTGAGAAAATTGATACAGACGGTCAGCTTGCTACTGTTAGGCATCGGTGCCATTTACGGGATCAATCGTTGGGTGACAAGACCAGTGACGGCTGTAGGCGGAGAATCTGTAACCGTTGAATCAAAACAAGTACAGACTTTTGTAGAAAATGAACCAAACTTAGAAGCAACAGAAAAAGCTGATACATCTAATTTGCCGGAAGGCTCGATCGAAGATTGGAATCTGTTTTTGATTGGTCCGGACAGTCCAATGGAGGAAGATTTTTCAGAGGATCTACTGACAGAGATACCCGGAAGTGTGATGCAATTGGATCGTCGGGTGATCGACTCCTACGAGGCCTTGAGTGCTGCGGCAACTGACGCAGGATTCCCTCTGGCAATTGTATCTGCCTACCGTTCCGTCTCTTATCAGGAACAAGTATTTGCCGACGATGTTGCAGTGAATAGGAGCCAAAACATGACGGAAGCAGAAGCCGTGGAAAAATCCAAACAAACGCTGACTGAACCTGGACATAGTGAGCATCACACGGGCTTGGCGATTGATATTGTTGATGAAGATTGGTTGAACAATTATCCGCAAACCATGCTAGATGAGGCTTATGGGGATGAACCGGGTGCTAAATGGCTGGCTGAGCATGCACGGGAATATGGCTTTATTGTCCGTTATCCAAAGGGAAAAGAAGACATCACGAAAATAACTTATGAACCATGGCACTTTCGTTATGTTGGTGTAGAACATGCCAAATACATTGAGGAACATCAGCTGACACTAGAAGAATACATTGATTTATTAAAGGAAAAGTAGGTTATATATGAAAAGAAAAAAAAGAACGCCCCTTAGGATACCGGCAATCATTGTCGGTTTTCTAATGATTGGACTGGCTTTTATCTATTCGTTGAGAAGCTTGACTGAACCCGTACTTGTACAGGGAGAGCTAGCTTATGAAGAAAATGCAAATCTGACCCAGCAAGAATTTATTGAACGACTGCTTCCTCATGCAAAGGAATTACAAGAGGGTTACGGCATTCTTCCAAGTATCATCATTGGACAGGCGATCTTGGAATCGAACTGGGGACAAAGTGAGCTATCCAGCAAGTACAATAATTTGTTTGGGATCAAAGCTTATGGTGAACAAGAAAAAATAAAAATGGATACCCAGGAATTTGTCAATGAACAGTGGGTCACAATCAAAGGTGATTTTCGTGTGTACGAATCTTGGGAGCAATCGATGGACTCTCATACTATGTTGTTTGTCAATGGTGTTGACTGGAGCCCACAAAAGTATGAAGAAGTATTGACTGCACCCAATTATGAAGTTGCTGCCGAGGCACTGCAGGAAGCTGGTTATGCGACAGATCCAGGTTATGCAAACAAAATAAAAGAAGTCATTGAAATGTATCAACTTTATCAATACGACTAATGAGAGGCTGAGTAAGCATGGGAGAAACTTTCGTTCCAAATATTACGACGGAGTTAAGAAAAGACATCGTGAGAGTGCCTGATGTGATCGATGAAGCCAGTGGAATTATCATTTTCGGGAAAAAAATCAAATCTATTATTTTTACAACCGATATTGCCATCATTCGCAATACCAATGCGAATGCTGTGATCGCGGTCTACCCGTTTACTCCACACCCGGCAATTACAAAAAGTATTATTGAAGCCGCTGATATTCCAGTGTTTTCAGGTGTCGGTGGAGGACTGACTCAAGGGACCAGAGCCTCTTACATGAGCCTATTTGCTGAAGCGCAAGGATCGATTGGCGTGGTGTTAAATGGACCCACACCAGTGGACACCGTCAGCGAAGTCTGTGCTGTTGTAGATATACCTGTAGTAAGCACGGTGACAAGTAAGTATACACCGATCGAAGAAAAGTTGGCTTGTGGCGTAAAAATCATTAATATTAGTGCAGGAAAGAAAACTGCTGAAACGGTTCGTTATTTCCGAGAATTGTATCCGGAGCTTCCAATTATTGCAACAGGAGGTCCGACTGAAGAGGATATTCGGGAGACGATTCAGGCTGGTGCCAATGCGATCACCTATACACCACCTTCAAATGGGAAGCTTTTCAGTAAAAAAATGCAACATTATCGTGAAATAGAGCGGGATGAACAGAAAAAAACTAGCTAAATCCGAACAAAGGAACAGTAAAGCAAGGGTTATCATTTATTTTACTTGAAATTCCGGTAATTTATAGGCATAATGATGGTTGTGTTTTTCATAATTAGTCTTACTTATATATCGTCGAAATTGGTCGACAGTCTCTACCCGATACCGGAATATCGGACTATAGGTAAAAAAAGTGTTTTGTTTGTGCACCTTTTTTTGCTGTATTGGCAAAAAAGGTGCTCTTTTTTATTATTTTTTAGCAGAAAGTGAGTTTAAAGAATGAAAGAATTAGTAGATCGTATTCAACAAGATGGAAATGTATTAGGCGAAGGGGTTTTAAAAGTCGACAGCTTTGTCACACACCAAGTAGATCCTGATTTAATGGAAAAAATGGGGAATCGTCTTGCAGAAGTTTTTGCTGACAGCAGGATCACAAAGGTTGTTACAATTGAGGCTTCAGGTATTGCTCCGGCATTATATGCAGCCCAGAAACTGAATGTACCGATGATTTTTGCACGCAAAGCGAAAAGCTTGACGATGGATGAAGAATTGCTGACAAGTTCGGTCTATTCATTTACTAAACAGGTGACCAGTACGATCTCAATTTCTCGGAAATTTTTGAACGAAGACGACAAGGTACTGATCATTGATGATTTCTTGGCGAATGGGCAGGCCGCAAAGGGATTGATCGAATTGTGTCAGCAGGCTGGAGCTAAGATCGAAGGTGTGGGTATCATTATTGAGAAATCTTTTCAGGATGGTCGTCAGTTATTGAAAGACATGGGGATCCGTGTCGTTTCCTTGGCGAGAATCGAATCATTGGTGGATGGAAGAGTTTCTTTTAGAGACGCCGATGCTTAAATAATCAAATCGAAATTAAAACGAACGGTGTCTCAATGAATTTTTGAGATACCGTTTTTAAATCAGCGGACGAATGCTTTGGGTTATGACGAACATTAAAGTTTATTTTGAGAGTATCATCCGATATTTTTTTGACTTTTAATTTTTTGATTGCTAAAATAAGCGTGTCTTAAAAACAAATAAAGGAGTTTGCTTGATGAAACCATTAGTAGCAGTTGTTATGGGAAGTACATCAGACTGGGAAACGATGAAGCATGTCTGTGAGTCGTTGGAAAGTTATGATATTCCTTATGAAAAAAAAGTTGTCTCTGCCCATCGAACCCCTGATTTTATGTTCTCTTTTGCAGAAAATGCCCGGGAAAATGGCTTGAAGGTGATTGTTGCAGGTGCAGGCGGTGCTGCCCATTTACCTGGCATGGTCGCAGCTAAGACAACCTTGCCAGTCATCGGTGTACCGGTCCAATCACGAACATTAAATGGTTTGGACTCACTCTTATCGATCGTTCAAATGCCAGGAGGTGTCCCTGTAGCTACCACTGCGATTGGAAAAGCTGGTGCAATTAACGCAGGAATACTTGCGGCTCAGATGCTTTCAATGTATGATTTAAACATAGCGGAAAAAATTGCTAAAAAACGTAAACAAATGGAAGAATCAGTAATGGAAAGTAGTGATCAGCTTGAGTAAACCTCTGATGCCTGGTGCAACGATTGGAATCGTTGGCGGCGGACAATTAGGAAGAATGATGACCATGAGTGCTAAAAAAATGGGTTTTCGTGTCGGTGTATTAGATCCTGTAGAAAATTGCCCGACAGCGCAGATCGCTGATTGGCATATCGTGGCTGAGTATAATGATATTTTGGCTTTGGAAGAGATGGCCAAACGAAGCGATGTAATGACCTATGAATTTGAAAATGTCAGCGTAGAAGCGCTCAATGCTATTTTACCGTTTTGTAATGTCCCACAAGGAACCGATCTTTTGGCGATCACACAAGATCGTCTATTGGAAAAATCTTTTTTGGAAACGAACAATATCGTGATCGCTCCTTATGCCACGATCATCAGCCCGACCGATATTCAAGAAGCTATTGAAAGTATCGGTTATCCTTGTGTCCTGAAAACAACACGCGGAGGCTATGATGGAAAAGGACAATATGTTCTGAAAGGAACGAAGGATCTAGCGCCTTCAATGAATCTGTTGAGAGAGGGAACTTGTGAACTAGAGGCCTGGATCCCTTTTGAAAAAGAATTGTCGGTGATCGTAGCCGGTAATGGTGTTGAATACACAACCTTCCCAGTAGTCGAGAATATCCATCGAAACAATATTCTGCACGAAACGATCGCTCCTGCTGATATCTCACCGGTAGTAGCCAATGAGATTGAACGAATCGCAAAAACAATTGCTCAGGCCTTGGATCTACGAGGAGTTTTAGCAATCGAAATGTTCCTAACAGAAACGGGTAGTATCTATGTCAACGAATTGGCGCCGAGGCCGCATAATTCAGGACATTATTCGATCGAAGCTTGTGATATGAGTCAGTTTGATGCCCACATTCGAGGGATCTGTTCTTGGCCATTAGCGGAGCCTCGTTTGCTGAATGAAGCTGTAATGGTCAATATTTTAGGGGAGCATTTAGAGAAGACCTATCAACTGATTGACGAGAAAGTGAGCTGGCAGTTCCATTATTATGGAAAAGAAGAGCCAAAAGCGGGTCGAAAAATGGGTCACATCACAATCATCACAACGGATACAGAACAAACCTTAACTGAAATCAAAAAAACGAAAATTTGGGATTAAGAGAGGAACAGACACTATGTTAGAACGCTATACACGACCAGAAATGGGAAAAATTTGGACTGATGAAAATCGTTATCAGGCATGGTTGGAAGTAGAGATCTTGGCAGATGAAGCCTGGTCTGAATTGGGAGAAATTCCTAAAGAGGATGTCAAAAAAATTCGCGAAAATGCTTCTTTTGATATTCAACGTATTTTGGAGATCGAAGAGCAAACAAGACATGATGTGGTTGCATTTACACGTGCCGTTTCAGAAAGTTTGGGCGATGAAAGTAAATGGGTCCACTACGGATTGACTTCAACCGATGTAGTAGATACTGCCTATGGTTATCTGATGAAGCAAGCTAATGACATTTTGCGTCAGGATCTGCAACGTTTAACAAACATCATTGGTGAAAAAGCCAAGGAACACAAGCAGACAGTCATGATGGGTCGTACCCATGGCGTCCATGCTGAACCAACGACTTTCGGATTGAAATTAGCTTTGTGGTACTCTGAAATGAAACGAAACGTCGAACGTTTTGAGCATGCTGCCAAAGGTGTAGAAGCAGGAAAAATCAGTGGAGCAGTCGGTACCTTTGCCAATATCCCTCCCTTCGTGGAAGAATACGTTTGTACGAAATTAGACATTCGCCCACAAGATGTGTCGACACAAGTATTGCCGAGAGATCTTCATGCGGAATATCTGTCTTCGATGGCATTGATCGCCACCAGTATTGAGAAATTTGCTACTGAGATCCGTGGTCTTCAAAAATCTGAGACCAGAGAAGTAGAAGAATTTTTTGCTAAAGGTCAAAAGGGTTCGTCAGCGATGCCTCACAAACGCAATCCGATCGGTTCAGAAAATATGACTGGTCTGGCGAGAGTGATTCGAGGACATATGGTCACGGCTTATGAAAATGTAAGTTTATGGCACGAACGTGATATTTCTCATTCATCAGCGGAGCGGATCATTATTCCGGATACAACGATTCTGTTGAATTACATGTTGAATCGTTTCGGTACTATCGTCAAAAATCTGACAGTTTTCCCTGAAAATATGAAGCGTAACATGGATGCGACCTTTGGTTTGATCTATAGCCAACGTGTCATGCTGAAATTGATCGATCGTGGAATGACGCGGGAGCAGGCTTATGATTTAGTACAGCCGAACACAGCCAAATCTTGGGATGAACAGTTGCCGTTCCGTCGACTACTGGAAGCAGATCAAGCGATCACTGATGTTTTAACACCAGAGGATCTTGACGACGCTTTCGACTATCACCATCATCTAAAAAATGTTGAGACTATTTTTGAACGAGTAGGCTTAGCTTAATCAAATTTGACCACGAAAGCTCTCTGCTTTCGTGGTTTTTTGACGTTGACAAATAAAGAAGACCTGATTTCCTAGCTGAAAGGGAAATCAGGTCTTCGATTCAATTAACTGCAAATTCCTCCTGATTGAACAGTTCCTGTTGAAGAATTTCAGTGATTTTGTAAATAAAATCAACAGAAGTCTCTTTAAAATTAAAGAAAACTTCGATGTGCGACTGTTGTTGAAAAAAATTTGACTCTGAGACCTTGCGAATAATGATCTCTTCGTTTCGATTGTTCTTACACTGGAACAGTTGCTTGCAATGGGTATAAGATTTCACAAACGCGGTCATTTTTTCATTCCAAAATGTTTTCTTTGCGTCTGTGTGATTGCATAAGTGCAGAATCTCCAGCAGATCTTCAAAGACTTCAAGCCTTTCTTCAGGCGTCAAATAGGATACAAAATTGTGAGCTTCCTCATAACATCCTATCATCTATTCAAACACCTCCTTAAGGCTAGCATATTTTTTCTGTTTATATAATAACATTCTATCAACAAACTGTAAACGCTTTATTTCTACCTGTTTCAAAGAAGTTCGAATCTGCTCTTGTTTAAACACGAACAATGTTAAAGTAGTTAGATTTAAACGTAAGGTTATTGTTGACGAAGGAAAATAAGTGCAGTTAAAATGAAGCTATCGTAAAGATTGCAGCAATCAAATAAAACAATGAGGTGTGGCATGGAAAAACGTAAACTGGCGTACGAAGGAAAAGCCAAAAAACTTTATGAAACCGATGATAATACAGTGTTTTTAGTAGAGTATTTAGATCAAGCAACGGCTTTGAATGGTTTAAGGAAAGATGCAGTAAGCGGCAAAGGAAAAATGAATAATCAAATAACTGCCTATATTTTTGAAGAATTGACCGCAAAAGGAATTGCCAATCATTTTCTTGAGAAAATATCAAAAACCGAACAATTGATTCGGAAAGTAGAAATGATTCCTCTAGAGGTAGTTGTTCGAAATGTTGCTGCTGGGAGTTTTACAAAACGTTTGGCTGTCGCAGAGGGAACAACCTTGCCTTTTCCGATCATTGAGTTTTATTACAAAGAGGATGCCTTAGATGATCCTTTTATCAATGATGAACATGTCCGATTTTTAGATATTGCAAGTGAAGTTGAACTGGAAAAAATCAAAACATTAGCCTTAGCTGTCAATGACGCATTGAAGGAACTGTTCTTGGAGATTAATATTCGTTTGATCGATTTTAAAATCGAAGTCGGGCGTACAGCAGAAGGAGAAATCTTGCTGGCGGACGAAATCTCGCCGGATACTTGTCGTTTGTGGGATCAGACAACCAATGAGCATTTGGATAAAGATGTCTATCGCAGGGAAATCGGTGATTTGATTCCTGTTTATGAAGAAGTGTTAAATAGATTAAAAAATAAAGGAGCAAACTAATGTATTTGGTAAAAGTATACGTAACTTATAAAGAATCAGTGTTGGATCCTCAGGGAGAAGCAGTCAAAGGTGCAGTCCATCGTTTAGGCTTCAATACGATTGAAGAAATTCGTATTGGGAAATATTTTGAGATCAAGGTGAGTGCTTCGGAAGAATCTGTAGAAACGGTAATCGAAGAAATCTGTGACAAGCTACTGGCAAATGTCAATATGGAAACTTATCGTTACGAGATTTTATCAATGGAGGAAGCTTAACATGAAATTTGCAGTCATTGTTTTTCCGGGTTCCAATTGTGATATGGACATGTTGTGGGCTGTTAAAGACATCATGGGTGCCGATGCAGCGTATGTCCGCCATGATGCGGAGTCGCTAGAAGGCTTCGATGGTGTTTTGCTGCCGGGTGGATTTTCTTATGGCGACTATTTACGGTGCGGAGCGATCGCTCGTTTTTCTACTATCATGCAAGAAGTGATTCGTTTTGCAGAAGAAGGCAAGCCGGTCTTTGGGACCTGCAATGGATTTCAAGTTTTGACAGAAGCGGGTTTGCTGCCAGGAGCTTTGCGTCGAAACGAATCACTGCATTTCATCTGTAAAACCACACCGTTGAAAGTGGTCAATAATCAAACAAAATTCACTTCTGAGTACGAAGAGGATGAGATCATTCAAATCCCTGTTGCTCATGGTGAAGGTAATTATTATTGCGATGAAGAAACTTTGAAAAGTTTGGAAGAGAATCAGCAAATCGTTTTTAAATATGAAGAAGCGATCAACGGCAGTTTGAACAATATTGCCGGAATTTGTAACAAGCAAGGCAATGTTTTGGGTATGATGCCCCATCCGGAGCGTGCGATGGAATCTCTGTTGGGCTCAGAAGACGGCAAGAAATTTTTCGCTTCGATTTTAAAAAATTTTGGAAAGGTGTCCGTGTAGATGATAAAAAGAGAACCTACTCCTCAACAAGTCAAAGAACAGCGAATCTATGCACAGTGGGGACTGACCGATGAAGAATATCAAATGATCGAAAAAGAAATTCTAGGAAGAATGCCGAATTACACTGAAACAGGTCTTTTTTCAGTGATGTGGAGCGAACATTGCTCTTACAAAAATTCAAAGCCAGTGCTAAGAAAATTTCCAACCAGTGGACCTCAAGTGCTGCAGGGACCAGGTGAAGGTGCCGGAATCGTGGATATTGGAGACGGTCAGGCAGTCGTGTTCAAAGCTGAAAGTCATAATCATCCTTCCGCAGTTGAGCCTTATGAAGGAGCAGCTACGGGTGTCGGTGGTATTATCCGTGATATTTTCAGTATGGGTGCACGACCAGTGGCGATCTTGGATTCTTTACGCTTCGGTGAGCTCAATACGGAACGCACAAAATATTTATTAGAAGAAGTTGTTGCTGGAATCAGTGGTTATGGCAACTGTATCGGGATTCCAACAGTTGGCGGAGAAGTCCAGTTTGATCCTTGTTATGAAGGGAATCCTTTAGTCAATGCGATGTGTGTTGGCTTGATCGATCATAAAGACATTCAAAAAGGACAGGCAAAAGGTGTCGGAAATGCCATTATGTATGTTGGTGCGAAGACAGGTCGTGACGGTATCCATGGTGCAACTTTTGCTTCAGAGGAATTTGTAGAAGGAGAAGAACAACAACGTTCAGCCGTCCAAGTAGGCGATCCTTTTATGGAAAAATTACTCTTGGAGGCTTGTTTAGAGTTGATCTTGGATCATAGTGATATTTTGGTAGGAATTCAAGATATGGGAGCAGCTGGTTTGGTCTCCTCAAGTTCTGAGATGGCTTCAAAGGCTGGATCTGGCTTGAAGTTATATTTAGATGATGTTCCACAGCGGGAGACAGGAATGACTCCTTATGAAATGATGCTTTCTGAATCTCAAGAACGCATGTTGATTTGTGTGGAAAAAGGACATGAAGACGAAGTGGCTGAATTGTTCGCTAAATATGATTTAGACGCAGTTTCGATCGGTGAAGTGACAGATGATGGACTGTATCGTTTGTATCATCATGGCGTGGAGGTCGCTAATCTACCTGTAGATGCTTTGGCGGAGGATGCACCTACCTATCACAAAGAACGACAAGAACCTGCACGCATTCAAAAATTTGCGGCGCTGTCGGATTTTGTTCCTGTGATTGAGGACCCGTCTGATACTTTGTTGACACTTTTACAACAGCCAACGATCGCTTCAAAAAAATCGATCTATGAGACTTATGATTCTCAAGTAAGAACCAATACTGTTGTCCCTCCAGGAAGTGACGCCGCTGTTTTACGTGTACGAGGAACAGAAAAGGCTTTGGCAATGACGACAGACTGTAACAGTCGCTATTTATTCTTGAATCCAGAGATTGGCGGACAGATCGCTGTCGCTGAAGCAGCCCGTAATATTGTGGCTAGTGGAGGAAAACCTTTAGCAATCACAGATTGCTTGAACTACGGATCACCGGACAAACCAGAAGGCTTTTGGGAATTATGGACTTCTGCAGATGGGATCGCCGAAGCTTGTCGTGTGTTAGACACACCGGTTATTTCAGGGAATGTGTCTCTTTATAATGAAACCAATGGCAAGGCAATCTATCCAACACCGATGATCGGAATGGTTGGGCTGATCGAAAACTTAGCACATATCACGACACAAGAATTCAAACAAGCAGAAGACCTGATTTATGTTGTAGGACAAACGGCTTCTGATTTTAACGGTAGTGAGCTTCAAAAACTTCAACTTGGGAAAATTGAAGGAAAATTAATGAATTTTGATTTGGCAATCGAAAAAACCAATCAAGAGTTTGTTCTAAAGGCGATCCAGGCAGGCTTGGTTGCCAGTGCACACGATTGTGCAGAAGGGGGTCTGGCTGTCGCTTTAGCAGAAGCGACCTTCAAAAACCAACTAGGAGCGAAGGCTTCTTTAGAGCTTCCTAAAGAACAATTGTTTGCAGAGACACAGTCTCGATTTATAGTAAGTGTTGCACGAAAGAATAAACAGTTGTTTGAAGACTTAGCTGGCGATTTGGCTGAATGTATTGGAAAAGTGACGGATGACAGTCAATTACAAATTGCTGCTGCAGACGGAACAATCGATGTCAGAGTAGAGGAAGCCAAAAGATTGTGGGAGGATGCGATTCCATGTCTTATGAAGTAAGAAGTTTAAATGAAGAATGTGGGGTCTTCGGTGTTTGGGGACATCCCGATGCTGCACGTGTTGTTTATTTTGGTTTACACAGTCTGCAGCATCGAGGACAAGAAGGTGCAGGGATCGTTTCTAATGATCAGGGAAAACTTCACGGGCATCGTGATCTTGGACTATTGTCTGAAGTTTTTTCTGATGAAAGTAAGCTTAGTCGCTTGCGAGGAAATGCGGCAGTCGGACACGTTCGTTATGCAACCGCTGGTAATGGCAGTGTGGACAATATTCAGCCTTTTTTATTCAAGTTCTATGATTGTCAGATTGCTTTGGCTCATAATGGAAATCTAACGAATGCTAAAACGTTGCGTAAAGAATTAGAGAAAGATGGTGCGATCTTCCACTCCAATTCCGATACTGAAATCTTGATGCACTTGATTCGAAAAAGTAGACAAGTGACCTTGCTGGACCAATTGAAAGAATCTTTGAATCAAGTCAAGGGTGGTTTCGCCTACTTGTTGATCACAGAAAATGAGATCATTGCCGCTCTGGATCCTAATGGGTTTCGACCATTATCGATCGGTCAAATGAAAAACGGTGCTTATGTGATCGCTTCTGAGACTTGTGCTCTGGAAGTGATCGGTGCTGAATTTGTCCGTGATGTTCAACCTGGAGAGCTGGTGATCATCAATGACGAAGGGCTTACGATCGATTCTTACACCACAGACACTCAGCATGCGATTTGTTCCATGGAGTATATCTATTTTGCTCGCCCTGACTCTAATATCGCTGGCGTCAACGTTCATACGGCTCGCAAGGAGATGGGGAGACGTTTGGCTGAGGAGTCATCAGTAGAAGCGGACATGGTCATTGGGGTGCCTAACTCTTCTTTATCTGCTGCTAGTGGCTATGCGGAGTTTTCGGGAATTCCTTACGAATTAGGCTTAGTCAAAAATCAATACATTGCCCGAACCTTCATCCAACCGACACAAGAATTGAGAGAGCAAGGGGTTCGTATGAAGCTTTCAGCTGTCCGTGGGGTAGTTGAAGGGAAGCGAGTGATTCTTGTCGACGATTCGATCGTTCGCGGAACAACAAGTCGGCGCATCGTCCAATTGCTAAAAGAAGCCGGAGCCAAAGAGGTTCATTTGCGAATTGCTTCACCACCGTTGAAATATCCATGTTTTTACGGTATCGATATCCAAACACGCAAAGAGCTGATTGCTGCCAACCTGACTGTTGACGAGATTCAAGTTTGTGTGGAAGCAGATTCGCTAGCATTCTTAAGTGAACAAGGATTGATCGATTCGATCGGATTGAATTTTGATGCACCATACAATGGTTTGTGTATGGCTTATTTCAATGGAGATTACCCAACACCTTTGTATGATTATGAAGAGCAGTATCAAGCATCTTTGGAGGAAAAAACATCATTTTTTTAAATGGAGGGAATAACGTGGCAAACGCATATTCAAAGGCCGGCGTGGATGTAGAAGCAGGATATGAAGTAGTAGAACGGATCAAAAAACATGTCAAAAAAACAGAACGATTAGGTGTTTTAGGAAGTTTAGGCGGCTTTGGTGGCTGCTTTGATTTGAGTGCTCTTTCTGTCAAAGAACCTGTACTGGTTTCTGGGACAGATGGGGTCGGTACCAAATTATTGATTGCTCATCAAGTGGATCAACATGAAACGATCGGGATCGATTGTGTGGCGATGTGTGTCAATGATATCGTTGCTCAAGGTGCGGAACCATTGTATTTTTTGGACTATATTGCAACGGGGAAAAACATTCCTGAACGTTTAGAACAAGTAGTAGCAGGAGTAGCGACAGGCTGTGTTCAGGCTGGCGCCGCTTTGATTGGTGGAGAAACAGCAGAAATGCCTGGTATGTACGATGAAGAAGAATATGATTTAGCTGGTTTTGCCGTAGGGATCGCCGAAAAAAGTCAACTAATCACAGGAGAGAAACTTTCTGCAGGAAATGTTTTGATTGGATTGTCCTCTTCTGGTATTCATTCCAACGGTTATTCTTTAGTTCGTAAGGTTTTCTTTGAGCAGCAAGATTGCACGTATGAAACAGTTCTTCCTGAACTGGGACGTTCTTTAGCAGAAGAATTATTGGAACCTACGAAAATTTATGTCAAGGATGTACTGCCATTAGTCAAAAAGGAATGGCTCAATGGGATTGCCCATATTACTGGTGGAGGATTCGTTGAAAATCTTCCGCGGATGCTTCCTGATCACTTGGCGATCGAGATCCAGCTAGGCACTTGGCCTGTACTACCAATCTTTAAAGTATTAGAAACTTACGGAGCGATTCCATCTAATGAAATGTATGAGATTTTCAACATGGGAATCGGTATGGTCTTGGCAGTTTCTCCTGAAAATGTCCCACAAGTGCAAGAATGCTTGAAAGAAAATCAGACAGAAAGCTATGTGATCGGAACTGTGATTGAAAAAGAAGCCGAAGCCATTGTCTTCAAAGAGGCTCAGTTATGAGAATAGCTGTATTGGCTTCTGGAAATGGTAGTAATTTTGAGGCGATCGTTCAAGCGGTGGAGCGTCAAGAGATCCAGGGCGAGATCGTGTTATTGTTTTCTGATAAAAAGCAAGCCTATGTTTTGGAGCGGGCGCAGCAGCATGATGTTCCTGCGCTACATTTTTCACCTAAAGATTTTGCTTCCAAAAATTTGTATGAGGAAGAGTTACGGGATATTTTAGTTGAAAAGCGAATCGATTTGATTGTACTCGCAGGGTATATGCGAATTATTGGTGAACCGTTGTTAAGTGCCTTCCCCAATAAAATCATCAATATTCATCCTTCCTTGCTGCCTAGTTTTCCGGGCTTACATGGAATTAAAGACGCCTATCGATATGGGGTCAAGATCACCGGTATCACGATCCATTACGTGGATGATGGCGTGGATACTGGTCCGATCATCACACAAGCTGCAACAGAAATCTCAGCAGATGACACTCTTGAAACGTTGGAAGAAAAGATTCATCTATTGGAACATCAGTGGTATCCTAAAGTATTAGCGAAAATCGCAAAAGAAGGAGTCAAGAAATTATGACAAAACGAGCGTTGATCAGCGTATCAGATAAAACAGGAATTGAAGCATTTGCCAAGGAATTATTGGCACAGGACATCGAGATCATCTCAACAGGCGGAACAAAAAAAGCTTTGGATGATGCGGGACTGGCAACTATTTCTATCGATGAAGTGACAGGTTTTCCGGAAATGATGGATGGACGTGTCAAAACCTTGCATCCTAAAATCCATGGTGGTTTGTTAGGTCGTCGAGATTTGGAATCTCATATGCAGGCAATGTCAGAGCATGACATTCAGCCGATCGATTTTGTGGTCGTCAATTTATATCCATTCAAAGAAACGATTTTAAAAGATGGCGTGACAGAAGAAGAAGCAATCGAAAACATCGATATTGGTGGTCCAAGTATGCTTCGTTCGGCTGCGAAAAATCATGCAGCTGTGACGGTGATCGTTGATCCTGCTGATTATACAGTTGTGTTGGAGGAGTTGAAGGCAGAAGGAGAAACAACTCTGTCTACAAGAAAACGTTTAGCTGCCAAAGTTTTCCGTCATACGGCAGCTTACGATGCCTTGATTGCCAATTACTTGACAGAGCTTGTGGATGAACAAGAACCGGAAAAGCTAACCCTAACTTATGACTTAAAACAACCTCTTCGTTATGGAGAAAATAGTCATCAGGAAGCTTCTTTTTATGCAGATGCACTGCCTAAAAGCTATTCGATCGCCTCTGCGAAACAACTGCATGGAAAAGAGTTGTCTTACAATAATATTCGAGATGCAGATGCGGCGATCCGCATTGCTCGAGAATATACAGAGCCGACAGTGGTTGCTTTAAAACATATGAATCCTTGTGGTATCGGTACGGCAGAAACGATCGCGGATGCTTATGATTATGCTTATGAAGCAGATCCTGTCTCTATTTTTGGCGGAATCGTTGTCTTGAACCGTCCAGTAGACGCAGCAACGGCTGAAAAAATGCACAAGATCTTCTTGGAGATCATCATTGCACCAGCCTTCGATCAAGCAGCCTCGGATATTTTGACGAAGAAAAAAAATATTCGTTTGATGACACTTGATTTTGTCGATCTTGTAACGGATCAATCAGAAACGGCTTCTGTACTAGGGGGGCTGTTGGTGCAAAGTCAAGATACGATCGTAGAGCAATCTGCTGATTGGCAGGTCGTGACTAAACGCCAGCCGACTGAAACAGAAGCGGCAGCCTTGGAATTTGCCTGGAGAGCAGTCAAACATGTCAAGTCAAATGCAATCTTATTAGCTACCGATCATCAGACTGTGGGCGTTGGAGCGGGACAAATGAACCGGGTAGGCTCTGTGAAGATCGCTGTGGAGCAGGCAGAAGCTGCTGGCAAGATCGAGGATGCTGTTTTGGCAAGTGATGCTTTCTTCCCAATGGGTGATAGTGTGGAATATGCTGCAAAACATGGGATCAAAGCCATCGTTCAGCCTGGTGGAAGTATCAAAGATCAAGAGTCGATCGACATGGCGGATCAGTATGGTATTGCCATGGTGTTCACTAATGTGCGTCACTTTAGACATTGATTCTTAGAGGAGCGAAAAAATGAGACTATTGATTATAGGTAGTGGTGGTAGAGAACATGCCATTGCAAAAAAATTGTTGTCAGAAGATCAAGTGACGAAGGTATTTTGTGCCAAAGGGAATCCTGGAATGATCATGGACGGAATCGAACGAGTCGCTATTGAAGAAGACGATCACGCGTCATTGATCGCTTTTGCGAAAGAACAAGCCATTGATTGGACATTTGTTGGTCCTGAGGTTCCTTTGTTGAACGGGATCGTGGATGATTTTGAGCAAGCTGGATTGAAAATTTTTGGTCCAAACAAAGCGGCTGCGATGATCGAAGGGTCAAAAGAATTTGCAAAGATCTTGATGACAAACAATCAGATCCCTACGGCGGAGTATCAAAGCTTTTCTGAATTTGAGGCTGCCAAAGCGTATGTACTAGAAAAAGGAGCACCAATCGTGATCAAAGCAGACGGACTCGCTGCAGGAAAAGGCGTGGTTGTTGCTGAAACGATCGAAGAGGCTATTGCTGCACTGCATGATATGCTAGAAGATAATAAATTCGGTGATAGCGGAGCCACCGTAGTTATCGAAGAATTTTTGGCAGGAGAAGAATTTTCATTATTGGCATTTGTGAAAAATGAGAAGGTCTATCCTATGGTCATCGCTCAAGACCACAAGCGAGCCTTCGATGGTGATACTGGACCAAATACAGGTGGGATGGGAGCGTATTCTCCTGTACCTCAGATCCCTGATGAAATGGTCCGAACGGCTGTTGATACCGTGTTGACTCCTGCGGCAAAAGGCATGATGGAACAAGGCACACCTTTTACTGGTATTTTATATGCTGGTCTGATCGCTACCATGGATGGACCGAAAGTCATTGAGTTCAATGCACGTTTCGGAGATCCGGAAACGCAAGTCGTCTTACCAAGATTAGTGAGCAGTTTGGCAGCGATCATCACAAACTTGTTAGAGGATCAAGAGCCTGAGATTATTTGGAACAATCGATCAACTCTGGGAGTAGTTGTTGCAGCTGAGGGTTACCCGGGCATCTATGTACAAGATACAAAACTTCCTGATTTGACTTTGGATGGCAATAGTAATGTCTATTATGCAGGTGTTTCAGAAAAACAGGCTGATCTTTATAGTGCTGGCGGTCGTGTATTTTTATTGCAGACAGAAGGAGACACTTTGGAAGAAGCGCAAAGTGAGGCGTATCAAATCCTTGATGATTGGACACTGCCCCATCTATTTTATCGAAAAGATATTGGTTTCAAAGCTTTAGAATCTAAGTAAATTTTATGTATTGAAAGAAGAGTAGTCAGCGATGAACTACTCTTTTTCATTCATTGTTTTAGTAAGCTTTAAAGAAGTGTTAAAATAGAACTATCGAAAAGACTAACTATATAAAGTCAAGTGAAAACAAACAAAACTTTCTGAATGAAAAATAACGAATCAGTGCATGACAAATAAACCTCAGAAAAGATTATTTTTTTCACTACTGACGAATTTCGTACGG